>DASWRS010000287.1:0-20035 GCA_036403075.1 Kofleriaceae bacterium | reverse complement strand
CAACGTCCGCGAGCTCCGCAACGTGATCGAGCGCGCGCTGGCGCTGGGCGCCGATCCCGGCACCCTGGTCGCGCCGCTCGGCGGCGAGATCGCGGCCCGGAGCGCGCAGCTCCGCGACGGCATCGAGTTCGAGCCCGGCGTGTCGTTCCGCGACACCAAGGAGAAGTGGAACGAGCTGTTCGAGCGCCGCTACCTGACCTGGTTGATCAAGCGTGCCGACGGCAACATCTCCAAGGCGGCGCGCGACGCCGACATGGATCGCAAGTACCTGCACAAGCTGCTGCGCAAGTACGGTATCTCCGCCACCGGCGATGTCATCGCCGACGGCGACGACGACAACTGACGGCTCTCCCGTGGGACGCCGACCCGCTGCGCCGGAGGCTCGCGGTGTCTTGTCGACCGGCGCGAGCTCGACGTCCGAACTCCAGCGCCGGCGGTCCGACGGGCTCAGACGGTGGTGGTGGCGGTCTTGCGGGTCGCGAGGCGGGACACGTAGCGCGACGCGGTGCGGCGCTTGAGGATGCCCTTGGTCACGGCGCTGTCGATGATCGACACCGCCGCCTTCACCAAGGACGTGGCCTCGTTCGACTTGTCGTCGACCGCGGCGCGCGCCTTCTTGACGGCGGTCCGCAGCGACGCCATCGCGGCGCGGTTGCGCGCGCGATGCTTGATCATTTTCCGGTTCTGCTTCTCGGCAGATGCGATGTTGGCCACGGTCGTAGTCTCCTGAGGAGCGAGTGGTTAACCCGCCCAGCTGCTGTAGTCAAGCGACGGCGCGAGCGTCCGCTCCCTGGGCGCTCCGAAGCAGGGCATCGATCGTAACGCATCGCCAGGACATCGGATCTCCATGGCGGGTTGCAGGGCGGACCGTCTGGGACCGGATCGTACCCACCCCGCCACGGCGGCCGGCGATTTTGCCAATCACGCCGCGGGAGTACCCACGGTGATTGTGGATAACTTGCGGAGCGCTTGGTGACGGCGCGGCTGATCTCATCGAGATCTCTCTCACTCGATCTTGCCTGCCCAAAAAAGCATCACTTTCGTCACTCACGTCTGATGCTCGCGTCGCTTGACGTCGTTCCACAGGCCGTCCATCTCCTCGAGCGTCGAGGTCTGCGGGGTCCGGCCGCGCTCGGCCAGGGCGTCCTCGACCGCCTCGAACCGGCGCTGAAAACGCTGGGTCGCGTCGATCAGCGCGTTCTCCGCGTCTACCCCGACTTTGCGAGCCACGTTCACCACCGCGAGCAGGAGATCACCGATCTCGTGGTGGATCGCGGCCGCCTCGCCGCCCCGGATGGCCTCGGCGATCTCCCGGACCTCCTCTTCGACTTTTGCAAACGAGCCCTCCCAGCCCGGCCAGTCGAAGCCGACCTTGCCGGCCTTGGCCCCGATCCGCTGGGCGCGGGCCAGGGCGGGGCCGGGTGGGACCCCGCCGAGGGTCGGCTCACGGCGGCCGGCGGCGGCCTTCTCGGCGCGCTTGATCTCGTCCCACTGCACCAGCACCTGCTCGCTGGTGGCGACCCCGGACACGTCGCCGAACACGTGAGGGTGCCTACGCACCAGCTTGTCGGAGATGTCCGCGATCACCCCGTCGATGTCGAACGCGCCCTCGGCGGAGCGCAGCGCGGCGTGAAACACGATCTGCATCAGCAGATCACCGAGCTCCTCGCGGTGCCCTGCGACGTCGCCGCGCGCCAGGGCGTCGAGCACCTCGTAGGTCTCCTCGACCAGGAACGGCCGCAGGGTGTCGAACGTCTGCTCGCGGTCCCAGGGGCAGCCGCCCGGGCCGAGCAGGCGGTCCATGATGTCGACCAGCCGGGTCAGCGACGCCCCGGCCGGCGCACGAGGCGGATGCTCCGATTCCATGCCGGGCACCATAGCCGGATTTGTTCGCGCAGCTCCGTGCTATACGAGCGCTCCCGCGGGCCGCGTCGGTGTCTGCGGGCATATCGGAACGCACGTGACCACCAAGTCCACTCGCCGCGAAAAGTTCTCGTTCAACGACCCCGAGGCGCTGCAGGCGCTGTGCGGCAGCAACAATGCCCGGCTCAAGCTGATCGAGCGGACCGCCGGGGCCCAGATCCACCTGCGCGGCAACGAGGTCACGATCGAGGGTGATGAGGCCGCGTCCGAGATCGCGAAGGCGGCGCTCGAGCAGCTCTACGACCTCGCGCTCGCGGGCAAGGCGCTGTCCTCGGACGACGTGGTCCGTGCGGTCAAGCTGCTCCAGGGCAACGGCGCCGCCGGCGGTGGATCGAGCGTCTCGATCCAGGGCGTGTTCGGCGACACGATCCTGACGCCGCGCACCGGCCGGCCGATCGCGCCCAAGGGCGCCACGCAGAAGGCCTACGTCGACCTGGTCCGCGGCAACGACATCGTGTTCGCGGTCGGGCCCGCCGGCACCGGCAAGACCTACCTGGCGGTCGCGCTCGCGGTGCGCTCGCTGCTCGACAAGCAGGTCCGCCGGATCATCCTGACCCGCCCCGCGCTCGAGGCCGGCGAGCGGCTCGGGTTCCTCCCCGGCACGCTCGAGGAGAAGATCGACCCCTACCTGCGCCCGCTGCACGACGCGCTGCACGACATGATCGAGGCCGACAAGCTCGAGCGGTTCCTGTCCGATGGCACGATCGAGATCGCGCCGCTCGCGTACATGCGCGGCCGCACGCTGGGCGGCAGCTTCATCATCCTCGACGAGGCTCAGAACACCACGCCGGAGCAGATGAAGATGTTCCTGACCCGCATGGGCTTCGAGTCCAAGGCGGTGGTCACCGGCGACGTCACCCAGACCGACCTGCCGCGCGGCCAGAAGAGCGGGCTGCGCGACGCGCTCGAGCTGGTCGAGGGCATCCGCGGCATCGGCACGGTGCAGTTCACCGATCAGGACGTGGTGCGGCACCCGCTGGTCGCGGCGCTGATCCGGGCGTACGACCACCGCGACCGCGCCCGGTTCGACGCCCGCGAGGCCCGCGAGGCCGGTGGCGCCGCCGGCGACCCGCGCCGGGCGGCCGACGTGCCGGCGGCCGCGGCCGCGCCGACGGCACCGACCACCGCGCCCGCCGCCCCGGCCGCCCCGGCCGCCGAGCCCGGGGGCGGAACCGCCCGCTGACGAAGTCGGCGGGTTCACGTGTAGAATGCCGACGATGGTGGCCAGCCCCGACGATCTGGTGGGCGCGGTGTCGCGCGATCGGCGGATGGCGGGCTATCGCGTGCGCCGGCAGGGCGACGGCTGGATCGAGCTCGAGGTCGTCGCGCAGCGCGCGCGCATGCCGGTGCTGCTGGTGCTCGCGTGGCCCGAGGTCTGGCAGGACGCCGACCAGCTGCACCCGCACCTGGTGCGCGCGCGATCGGGCAACTACGGGCTGATCCTGGTCGGGACCGACGCCGAGCTCGAGGCCGCGCAGCTCGAGACCATCCCGGCCGACACCGATCTGTCGGCGGTGACCCCGCCGATCGGGATGACCCGGCTGGTGATGACGCTGCGCGGCCGCGCCGACGCGATCGTCCAGCGCATGACCTGCGCCAGCATCGATCTCGAGCTCGAGCGCTCGCGCCACGAGAACGAGATGATGATGAAGATCGGCCGGCTGCTGTCGCAGGAGCGCGACATCAAGAAGCTGCTGACGATCATCCTGCGCCACGCTTGCGAGGTGACCAACGCCGACGCCGGCTCGATCTACATCGTCGAGGATCACGACGAGGACGTGCTCCAGCGCAAGCTGCGGTTCGAGGTGTCGCAGAACGACAGCCGCGATCTGCCCGACGCGCCCCGGGCGATGCCGGTGTCCGAGAACTCGATCGTCGGCCAGTGCGTGCTGTCGAGCGACCGGATCAACATCCAGAACCTGTACGGGCTCGATCCGCCCGGCACCGGCAATAACCCGTGGGGCTTCGTCCACGATCGCTCGTTCGACGACCAGAACCGCTACCAGACCCGCTCGGTGCTGGCGGTGCCGATGATCTCGGCGCGCAACGAGGTGATCGGCGTGATCCAGCTGATCAACAAGCGCGCCAAGGGCTGGATCCAGCTCGAGCTGCCGGGCGACTTCGAGGACGGGGTGGTGCCGTTCGACGATGTCGCCGAGACCTACATCTTCGCGCTGGCGTCGCAGGCCGGGATCGCGCTCGAGAACATGCTGCTGTACGGCGAGGTCAAGACGCTGTTCGATGGCTTCGTCAAGGCCGCGGTCAGCGCGATCGAGGCGCGCGATCCGACGACGTCGGGCCACTCCGAGCGGGTCGCGCGGCTGACCGTCAACCTGGCGATCGCGGTCAACGAGACCGACAGCGGCCACTTCCGCGAGGTCCGGTTCTCCGACGACGACCTGACCCAGATCCAGTACGCCGGGCTGCTCCACGACTTCGGCAAGGTCGGGGTCCGCGAGCACGTGCTGGTCAAGGCCAAGAAGCTCTACGAGCACGAGCGCGAGCTGATCCTGCAGCGCTTCCAGCTGATCAAGCGCGGCTACAAGATCGAGGGCCTCGAGTCCAAGGTCCGTTACCTCACCGAGGCGTCGCGCGAACAGGTCGCGGCGCAGATCGCCGCGATCGACGCCGATCTCGCGGGCAAGGTCGCCGAGATCGACGACATCATCCGCTTCATCCTGACGTCGAACGAGCCCACGGTGCTCGATCAGGGCGGGTTCGAGCGGGTCGCCGAGATCGCCGCGATGTCGTGGCGCAACGACGACGGCAAGCTGGTGCCGTACCTGACCGCCGACGAGGCCGGCTGCCTGCAGATCCGGCGCGGCTCGCTGACCGAGCAGGAGCGCGTCGAGATCAACAGCCACGTGGTGCACTCCTACAAGTTCCTGCGCCGGATCCCGTGGAGCCGGACGCTGCGCGATGTCCCCGATATCGCCGGTGCGCACCACGAGAAGCTCGATGGCACCGGCTACCCGAGCGGGTTGCGCGGCGAGCAGATCCCGATCCCGGCGCGGATGATGGCGATCAGCGACATCTACGACGCGCTCACCGCGAGCGACCGCCCGTACAAGAAGGCGATGCCGATGGACCGGGCGCTCGACATCCTGGCGTCGGACGTCAAGCGCGGCCAGCTCGACTCCGATCTGTTCGACGTGTTCGTCGCGGCGCGGGTCTGGGCTCGACCGGCGCGCGGCGCGTGATGCTCGACCTGTCGGTTGACCCCGAGATCGGGGTGCCGGCCGACGTCCGGCGCCGGCTGCGCACCGAGGTCGCGCGCATGATCCGCGCGGCGGCGTGCCGCGATCGCCGCGACCCGCGCGCGGACTACGAGGTCTCGCTCCGGCTGGTCGGCGATGCCCAGATCCATGCGCTCAACCGCGGCTACCGCGGCAAGGACCGGCCGACCGACGTGCTCGCGTTCGCGCAGCGCGAGGGGCCGGGCGCCGCGTTGCATCCGGGGCTGCTCGGCGACATCGTGATCTCGGTCGACACCGCGCGGCGCCAGGCCCGCCGCGGGCTGTACCGCGAGCTGATGCATCTTGCCTCGCACGGCCTGTGCCACCTGCTCGGCTACGATCATCGAGACGACGCCGAGGAGGCCGAGATGAACGCCCGCGCCGCCGCGCTGCGCACCGAGGCCCGCCGCCGCGGCCCGATCCGCCCCGCGTGACGCCCATCTACACATCGAACAGCAGGAACTTGAGGTAGCGGCCCTCGGGGAAGGCGGGGAGGACGGGGTGATCGGTGGCGGCGCCGGCGGCGGCGCGCAGCCGGAGCGCCGGGCCGGCCGCGGCGAGGCCGGCGAGCTGGTCGAGGAGGTCGGCCTCGGTGATGTGGCTCGAGCACGAGGCGAGGGCGAAGCGGCCGGCGGGGTCGGTGACGGCGAGGGCCGCGGCGGCGAGCTTGCGGTAGGCGGCCAGGGCCGCGGGGCGGGTGCGCTCGCTGGGGGCGAAGCTGGGTGGGTCGGCGATCACGAGGTCCCAGCGGCGGCCGGCGCGAGCGGCGCGGGTGAGGAAGTCGAAGGCGTCGGCGGGAACGAGCTCGTGGGCGGCGGCGGGCAGGCCCGAGAGGGCGAGGTTGCGCTCGAGCCCGGCGATCGCGGGTGGCGCGATGTCGACCGAGGTGACGCGGGTGGCTCCGCCCAGCGCGGCGTGGAGCGAGAAGCCGCCGGTGTAGGCGAACAGGTTGAGCACGGTCTGGCCGGCGGCGTGGCGGGCGATCGTTCGGCGGTTGTCGCGCTGATCGAGGAAGAAGCCCGTCTTCTGACCGGCGCGCACATCGACGGTGAAGCGCGCGTCGTCCTCGGTGATGACCAGGTCGGTCGGGGGATCGCCGCGGAGGGCCTCGCCGGGGGAGCTGGCGCCCCGGCGGCGGTCGCCGCGGAGCCAGGCGTGGGCGATGGGCTGGCCGCCGCGCTCGAGGCCGGCGAGGACGTCGGGGAGCCGCGGCCGCCAGAACGCGCCCGCGGCGGCGCCGTCGAACACCAGCACCGCCGTGGTGTCGTAGAGGTCGACGACGAGGCCGGGGCAGGCGTCGGCCTCGCCGTGGATCAGGCGCCGGCCGGTGCAGCCGGCGAGCAGCGGATCCCGGCTCCGGCGGGCGGCAGCGGCCTCGGTGCGGCCGCGCGTCCAGGCGGCGTCGAGGATCGTGCCCGGCGGCGCGACCACGCGGGCGCGGATCGGCGACTCGGGGTCGGCGAGCGCCAGCGCGACCTCGCCGTCGGCGTCGGCGAGCGTGACCAAGTCGCCGGGCGCGACCTCGCGTGGCAGCGGGGTCAGCGCGCGATCGTAGACCCAGGGATGGCCGGCGCGGATCCGGTCGCGCAGCGGCTTGGTCAGCCGGACCGTGGGCGGGGCGCCTGGGCGGGTTCGCGCAAGCGTCACTTCAGCTGGACGTCGACCAGCATGTACTTGTGCGCGTAGGCGTTGAGCACCTGGACGACGCCGACGTTGGGGACCAGCCAGAGCTGGTTGATCCAGTTGGCGGGGAGCTCGGCCGGCTTGGTGTCGGGCTGCGGGTGGTCGAGCGTGACGCGGCCGGTGATGGTGACCGCGAGCCGCTCGGCCGTATAGAGGCCGACCTTGGTGTTGACCTGCTCGGGCTGCGCCGGGATGAACTTGCGCTCGAGCTCGAGCTTGCCGCCGTCGAGCTTGGCGCCCGAGCCCTCGACCGGCGTGCGCGTGAAGTGCGCCACGATGTCCTCGCGCCACTGCGCGTCGCCGATCGTGCCGTTGGTCAGCTTCCAGGTGGTGTCCCGCGTGCGATCGAGCTTGTCGAACGTCAGGCCGAAGTAGCCGCCGGGCTCGCCCGAGAAGAAGAAGCTGTCGGGCGAGATCTCGAACTTGGTGCGGCTGCACGTGATCGTGCTGTTGATCGTGCGCTCGTCCAGGATGTGCTTCTTGGGGTCCTTGCTGAGGTCGGCGGTCGACTTCTCCTCGAGCGTGACCACGGTCTCGTCGCCCTTGGACTCGACCGACTTGACCGTGATGACGATCTGCATCGGCTGGGACGGCGTCAGCTTGACCAGGTCGTCGCGCGGCGGCATGCCGGACTCGACGAAGCCGTACGTCCACCGGTTGCCTTCGACCAGCGGCAGGATCTTCGCGCCGCATGCGGCGGCCGCCTTGCCGACCGGGCCTTTGATGTACTCGGTCTTCTTCTTCTGGGCCGAGGCGGCCTGGGGCAGGAGCAGGGTCAGCGAGACGAGAGCAGCGCCGAGGATTCGCACCCTTGGTTCATACGGCACTGCGGCGCCGAGGTAAAGCCGCGATGGCTCACAGGGTGATGCGTTCCTTCCGGCCGGGGCGTCGCAAGCCCGTGCCGCACCGAGCGCAATCCGGCAAATTCGCGGCGCGCCCGGCCGGCCGGCGGCGCCCCGGGGCGCCAGGGATGCGAGCCCTCGTGATTCCCGCAGCTTGCGGGCTCAGCGCTCGCGGTTCTCGTGCTGGGCGCCGTAGACGCAGTTGGCGTCGTTGGTGCCCTCGCACATCTTCTGGATCAGGGCGCGGAACCGATCGTCCTTGCGCATCCCGGCGAAGTCCGGGTCGAGCACCTGCTTGCGGCCGAGCAGCTTGTCGAGGTGCTGCTCGACCTCGGCGTGCTTGCTGGCGTGCGGGCGCATCTGCAGCAGCCGGGTCAGGAGGTTGATCGTGCACTGGAACCGGCCGATCGTGGCGTAGGCCGCCGCGAGGCTGTAGGTCGCCTCGACGTTGTACGGATCGGCGCGCAGCGCGGTGATGAAGTCGTCGACCGCCTGGGTGACCATGTCCTCGCGCGTCGGCCGGGTGACCTCGGCGCTCTGCGCGGTGCGCAGCTTGGCCTTGCCCTGCTCGGCGAGGCGGTGACCCTCGGGGATCGAGCGCTCGTCGAAGCCGAGCGGCTTGCCCTCGTGATCGGCGTCCATCGGCTCGCAGTCCTTCTGGGACGAGGCGGCGGACTTCTGGGCCGCCGGCTCGGGCTCGGGGCGCAGCGGCGGCGGCGGGGCGGTCGGGGCCTGCTTCTCGTGGCAACCGGCGAGGGCGAGCGCTGCCACGGCGCCGAGCAGCGCGCCGCGGATCATCGACCCACCGCCGACATGGCGTCCTTGCGGTAGCGCTTGAACCACTGGCCGTTGTCGCCGATCGAGTCGATCGCCGGGTTGGCCGCCCGGGCGAACTTGGGGTTGGCCGACAGCGTCGCGAGCCGCTTGAGCATCGCGATCGCGCAGCCCTTGCGATAGACCTTGTCGTAGGCGAGGGCGAGCTTGAGCGTCGCCTCGGCGTTGTAGGGGTCCTTGATCAGCGCGTTGCGGTACTTGTCGATGCTCTCGCGGACCAGGCCCGCCGCGGCCGTGGGGTCGGTGGCCTTGTCGGAGTTGGCCAGCGCCGTGTCGCCCTCGCCGGTCAGCTGGTTCGACACGTTGGTCTGCGGGCGGACGGTCTTCGGATCACTGCGGAAGTCGGCCTGGCAGTCGTCGATCTCCTTGATCGGCGCCTCGGCCACCTCGACCTCCTTGGGCTTGGCCTTGCGCTGCGGCGGCGCGAGCTTCTCGGGTTTGCCGCCGTACAGCGGCTGACACGCGAAGGAGCCAACCGTGAGCCACAGGCTCACGACTACCCCGAAGGATCCTCTACCCATGGCCGCACGGTAGCGCGGGGGCTCGCCAGATTCAACGCGTCACGGCCTGGCCCGCTACGCCCGCGCGATGAACCGCGCGATCGGGGCGAGGAACGGAGCCGTGGCTGCCACCAGCACGCCGCCGGCGATCGCCGGCCGGATCGCGAGCGCCCCCAGGCCGTGGGCCGCCGCGTCGGTGCCGACCATCGCCAGGGTCAGGCCGCCGGCGACGCCGATCGCCAGCACGCCCCAGGTCTTGAGCCGGACCAGGCCGTGCAGGCCGGCGACGGCGAGCACGAACGCCGCGAACGGCAGGATCGCGCTGGCGCCTTCGGGGCGCGGGGCGAAGGCGTAGATCAGGACGATCGGCAGGCCGAGGCCGGCACGGATCACCGAGCGGCCGAGGCGCTGGACCGCGCTGTCGTCCATGTGGAACTTCTCGCGCCACGCGGGCTGGCCGTCGTACGGCTCGCTCATCGCCTGGCCCCACAGGAACACCGTGGCCGCCAGGTGGGTGCCGCCGATGAACAGCAGCACCGGCTCGGCGCCGATCTGCCAGATGCCGACCGTCGCGGTGATCACCCCGTAGAGCCCGACCCCGACCGAGTACCAGCGAGCCCAGAAGTAGCCCGCGACCAGCGCGAAGAACGCCAGGCCGTAGACGCCGGAGATCGCGGCGAATGCCTTGGTGAAGTCCGGGACGAGCTGGGAGTACGCCATCACCCCGTACAGCAGGAAGTAGAAGGCCATGATGGCGGCCGCGAGGGCCCGCCGTTCGCCGACAAGCTTCATGCGGCGAAGTATAGCGTGGCGGTCACTTCTTGGCCGGCGAATTGGGAAACGACTTCTGGACGATCAGTCGGAAATGCTTGTAGCCGGCTTCCTTTTGCTTGGCCGAGAACAGGACCTCGATCAAGAGCCGGTACGGCGTGGTGCGGTCGGCGATGATCAGGAGCTCGGGCGCCGGCGCGGTGGCCGGATCGAAGCCGGGCTGCCGCATCCGCGCCGCGTCCTCCTCGTGGTGCAGCGCCGACAGGAAGTTGGTGAGCCGCGGGATCTTGATGCCGGTCGATCCGCCCTCCTTCTCGGCCGGATCGACGTCGCCGTTGGACACCGAGACGATCGCCTTGGCCTCCTTGCCGGCCGAGACCACGATACCGGATCGGGTGATGATCACGGTCGACGCGCCCTCGGGCAGGTCGTCATCGGACAAGGACTTGGGCAGCGACACCGTGCCGGCGGTGAGCTGGGTCGCGCTGACCGCGGCCTGGTAGATGAAGGCGACGAGCAAGATCGTCATCATGTCCATCATCGGCATGATGTTCAGGTGGCGGATCTCCTCGCCCTCGGGGACGCGCCCGACGGCCTTGCGGATGATGCTGCGCGCCTCGCGCCGCGTGAACGCCATCGTTATTCAAATCCCGAGGAGAACAGGATGTCGTGGAACAGCGCCATCTTCTTGGGGTCGTAGACGGCGCGCGCGGTGTCGAACAGCTTGCCGCTGGGCGCGATCGGGTCCTTGGCTCGCTTGAGCGCGGGGTCCTCGGTCGGCAGCGCGCACGGCGCGACCTCCTTGCCGAACTCGGGCAGCTTGCAGCGCATCGCGCCCATCACCGCGACGATCGTCGAATACGGAATGGCACCATCGGCCATGAGGATCGCCTGGTAGGTCTCGGCCTTGCGCTGCTTGCCGGTATAGCGCCGATTGGCGATCTCGAACATCGCGTTGTTGATCGCGCGGTAGTCGAACACCGGCGCGGGCTCGTCGCGGCTCGGCACGCACTTCTGCGTGGCGGCATCGCACGAGTTCGACTCGCACATGTACGGGCCGTCGCAGGCCTCGCCGTCGCGGCCGGTGCGCTGGAACACCTGCTTGGGTGCGCTCAGCGAGCCCTCGAGGCCGCTGATCGACCACAGGATCGCGCGGTCGCGCGTGATCGAAACCACCAGCTTGAGCGGCTGATCATCGGGGTTGGTCGCCGGTGTCGCCGTGACCGGCGACGGCGCGGTCTGCTTGTCGGGCAGCGTGGTGTCGATCTGCACCAGGATCAGCCCCGCGGACACCGATGCCAGCAGGAACAGCATCAGGTTGGTGACCATGTCGAGGTAGGGGATCAGGTTGAGCTCGCCGCTCTCCAGCTCGTCCTGCTCGATCAGGTCCGCGCGCCGCTTGATCGCGGCGCGGGTCTTGGATCGCACTCTGTGTGCGGAGTACTCCATGCCTAGGCCATTGCTACGCCATCGCTACGCCGAGGGTGCCGCCTCGTGCTCGTCCTCGGTGGGCGCGGCCGGGGCTCGGCTGGCCGCGGCCGCGGCGCCGCCATCGGCCAGGAGGTTCTCGAACCGCAGGCTGAACGCCTCCAGATCGGCCACGACCTTCTTCATCGCTCCGGACAGCAGCAGGTGGCCGACCATGCAGATCAGCGCGATCGTGAGGCCGAACGCAGTGTTGTACATCGCCTCGGAGATGCCGTCGGACAGCTTCTTCTGGCGATCGGCCGGGTTGGCATCACCGATCGACGCGAACGTGCGGATCAGGCCCGTGATCGTTCCGAGCAGACCGACCAGGGTGGAGATGTTGGCCAGGGACCACAGGGCGCCGATCCGGGTCTTCACCTCGGGGAGCGTGTCGGTCATGGTCTCTTCCATCGCCTGGGCGACGGCGGCCTCGCCCCGGTGCAGCCGGTTCAGGCCCGCCTTGGCGACCCGGGCGACCGGCGCCGTGGTGGCGTCGCACAGCTTCTTGGCCCGGTCGACGTTGTTGGCCGACAGGAGCTTGCGGAGCTGCTCGAGGAACGCCTTGGCGTTGAGGTGGCCGCGGCCGAGGAAGTAGATGGCGCGCTCGACGATCAGGCCGATGACGACCGCCAAAAAGAACGTGTTCACGATGAAGAACGGCCCGCCCTTTTGGAAGACATCGCTTAACCAGCTCATCGGTCCATTGCCTCCGCGCTCGGGGGCGTACCCCTTTGCGGTACGTGCGTTTGTTGTAGCGACAGGCTGCTCATAGCGTCAAGCCAAGCCTCGGCGAAATCTCGTGGGTGAACAGTGACTTACTTGCGATCAGGGGCTGGATTGCAGGCCCGGGTCAGTTGTTTGGAGCACCGGACGTGATCCAACGTTCAAGCGCATCGAGCTTCTGGCAGCACAATCCGGGCGAACCCTGCGGCATGTAGCCGATTCCACCGGGCGGCGGGGAGGCGATCGGGGTCGCCATCGCCGGGGGAACATCGCGAACCATCAGCATGAGATAGCTCGCATCGACCTCGTTGGGTACGACGAGCTTGCGGGTAGGATCGATCACCGAAGATACGCCGACGAGGTGGTCGTGGCTCATCCCGGGGCGGAGATCGAGCTTGCCGGCGTCCCGGACGCTGCTGTGGCAACCCGAGAAGTTGCAGGACGCGGCGAAGATCTTCTGCTCGATCCAGGCGAGGTCGGAGTGCGTCACCGCGTCCATGCACGGCTGCGACGTGGTGCTCACGGTGCATTGCCGCGTGGTCGTGCCTTCCTCGCTGTCGTTGGTCTCGAGCGAGATCCGGCAGCCGACCAGGAGGGTCGCGATCACGGCGAGGCGAAACATGGCGGGAACCTAGCATGTGTTGCCGCGCGTTCCGCCGGCGGGTCCGGGGGGCGCCGACATCGATCACAGACTCAGCGCGGCGCGATCGGCAGCACGGGCGGCGGCACCAGGTCGTCGAACGATCGGATCGCGGGCCCGCTGAGAAGCTTGCCGGGCAGCGTGCCGCGCACGAACGGCATCCAGACCGCCTCGGACGACGGCCCCGCGGGGTCGCCGCTCCAGGGCTCGACCCGTGCAAAGCTCACGTTGGCCGGCACCGGGAAATCCCGGACCGGGGTCCGCGGATGCGCCTTCTGCATGAAGTCGAGCCAGATCGGGACCGCGACCCCGCCGCCGGTGATCTTGTCACCGATCGGGGTCGAGTCGTCGCGGCCGATCCAGACCGAGCCGAGCAGGTCGGTCGTGAAGCCGTTGAACCACACGTCGCGGTAGTTCGCCGAGGTCCCGGTCTTGCCCGCGATCGGCCGGCCGAGCTGCGCCGCCCAGCGCGCGGTGCCGCGCGCGACGACGCCCTTCATGAGGTTCACGACCACGTAGTCGACGTCGGGCGACACCACCTGGGGGCCGGGCGGCTGGTTGCGCAGGTCCTCGACGACCCGGCCGGCGGTGTCGGTGACCAGGTCGAAGAACCGCGGCGTGATCCGGCGGCCGCCGGACGCGATGCCGGCATAGCCTGCCGCGACCTCGAGCGGCGTCAGATCCGGAGTCCCCAGGCTGATCGAGATGTGGCGCGGGATCGGCGAGGTGATGCCGTAGCCGCGCAGGATCTCGATGATGCGATCGAGGCCGACCGAGACCGCGAGCTGGACCGAGATCGTGTTGAGCGAGAACGCGAGCGCGGTCATCAGCGTGACGTCGCCCATGTACTTGTTGTCGTAGTTGGCCGGGGTCCACACGCCGGTCGCCGTGGTCACCGAGAACGGGCCGTCGGTCAGCCGGTCGACCGGGGTCCTGCCGGCCTCGAGCGCCGCCGAGTAGATGAACGGCTTGATCGACGAGCCGACCTGGCGCTTGGCCTGGGTCGCGCGATCGAACTGCGACGCGGTCCAGTCGTAGCCGCCGACCAGGGCGAGGACGCGGCCGGTGCTGGGCTCCATCACGATGAACGAGCCCTGCAGCACCGGGCGCTGCGCGAGCGCGACCTGGTTGCCGTCGGCCGACAGCCGCACCGGCAACAGATCGCCGAGCACGACCGCGGCGCCGGTCTTGGGATCCCGGAACGCGCGGACGTCGCGGGCGTCGGCGTCGATCAGCGGCAGCCGCTTGGGGCCGAGATCGACGGTGACGCCGGCGCCGCTGCGCGGCAGCTCGACCACCATCGCGCCGTAGACCTGCTCGGGCAGGAGCTGGTCGGCGACCGCGGCGGTGTCGTCGGTGGCGCCGGCGATCGGGTGCGCCGGTCCGCCGCTCCAGGTGCCGCGCGCGGCGAGCGCGACCGAGCCGATCGGGCCGCGGAACCCGAGCTTGCGATCGAGCGCCTCGAGGCCGCGGCGCAGCGCGCTCTCGGCCGCCGCCTGCATCCGGGTGTCGAGCGTGGAGTAGAACTTGAGCCCGCCGCGGAACAGATCGCGGTTGCCGTAGCGCCGGGTCGCGAGCTGGCGGATGTGCTCGACGAAGTACGGCGACGCGAGGTGGTTGAGGTCGCTCTCGTCGACCAGCGCGATCGGCTCGGCGAGCGCGGCCTGGTACTCGGCGTCGGAGATGAAGTGGTCGTCGCGCATGTGGCCGAGCACGTAGCGCTGGCGCTCGCGCGCGAGCTGGATGTTGCGGTGCGGGGCGTACTTGGTCGGCGACGCGACCAGGCCGGCGAGCATCGCGGCCTCGGCGATCGTCAGGTCCTCGACCTCCTTGCCGAAGTAGGTCTCGGCGGCCGCGCCGACGCCGTAGGCGCCGTGGCCGAGGTAGACGTGGTTCAGGTAGATCGACAGGATCTCGGCCTTGCTCAGCTCGCGCTCGAGCCGGACCGCGAGGATCACCTCCTTGGTCTTGCGCCGGTACTTGCGCGACTTGCGCTCCCGCGAGTACTCGTCGGGCGACAGGCCGAGCGCGCCGATCAGGTCCTCGCCGGCGAGCAGGGTCTGCTTGATGATCTGCTGGGTGATCGTCGAGCCGCCCTGCTTGATGTTGCCCTCGGACCGGAAGTTGGTCCACGCCGCGCGCAGGATGCCGAGCAGGTCGAAGCCCTTGTGCTTGTAGAACCGGCGGTCCTCGGCGGACAGGAACGCGGCCGGGACGTGCGGCGGCATGCGGTCGAGCGCGACGATCCGTCGGTTCTCGATCGAGAACGCGCCGATCTCGTCGCCGTCGGACGACAGCACGACGCTCTTGCGGTTGGGCTGGTAATCGAGCAGCTGCGACAGGTCCTTGGGCAGCTCGTCGTTGATGCTCTGGATCGCGAGGTAGATCACGGCGGCGCCGAGCGAGGCGCCGTAGAGCGCGAGCAAGAAGCCCAGGCGCAGCACCGATACGGTGCGCAGCCGGCGACGCCGGCGGCGCTTGCGGGGGATCGCGGGCTCGGCCACGGTATGCTCAGTCTATGAGGTCCGGGCGATGCCTGCACGCGATGGTCTGCGCCGCGGCGGTCCTCGCCGCGCGTGGCACGGCCGGGAGCCAGGCCAGGCCGCCGGGGCCGGCCGCGAAGCCGCCGGCGGGAGCCGGCGCGGCTGCGAATCCGGCGTCCGGCGTTGCCGGGGCGGCCGCGAAGCCGGGGGCCGGCGTTGCCGGGGCGGCCGCGAAGCCGGGGGCCGTAGCCGGCGCGGTTGCCAAGCCCGCCGCGGGCACAGCCGCAGGCGCGGGAGCCGCCGCGAAGCCCGCCGGTAGGCCGTCCGGAGCGAAGCCGCCCGCGGGGCCCAAGCCCGCCGGGAGCTCGGCGATCGAGTCGACCGACGTCCCGGCCTGGACGCCGCCGCCGCGCCGGTTCGCGGTGGCGCCGTTCGAGAACCGCGCGAACGTCCACGTGTTCGACTGGCTGATCGCCGGGGCGCCGTTCGAGATCAGCGAGAAGACCGAGGCGGTGTTCGGGCTCGAGCCGACCGGCGGGCCGCTGCACGTCGGCGCGGCGGTGATCGAGGCCGAGGCCGACCCGGTCGCGGCGTTCGCCGCCGCGCACGACGCCGCGTTCGTGATCACCGGCTGGGTCGAGCGCCCGAACTGGCAGCTGCGGATCGATCTGGCGCTGTGGAAGGTCAGCGGCGGGACCGCGGCGATCGCGGCCGAGGCGCAGCGCACCGGGGACGTCAAGGCGTACCACCAGCTGCTCGGCGAGGCGCTCGCCGACGTGTGGACCAAGGGTGCGGGGCTCGCCGTCGACGAGGGCCGCGCCCGGGCGCTGCAGCGGCCGCTCGCCATCGACCTGTATGCCGTGAACCTGATGGGCCGCGGCCTCGGGCACATGACCGGCGCGCTCGCCGCCGCGAACGCCGCGGCTTCGGGGGCCGGGTCGTCCGGGTCGTCCGGCGCCGGCGGCTCCGGATCGGGCGCGGGCGATGGCGTCGACCTCAAGTCCGCCGAGCACGACCTCGAGCGCGCCGTGTTCATCGATCCCAGGTGCTTCGAGGCCCAGCGGCTGCTCGGCGAGCTCTACCTCGCGCTGTCGGCGACGCCGCCGGGCGACGCCAGGCTCGCCGCGCGCGCGCTCGGCAAGTTCAACTACGCCAACGACCTCGCGCCCGACGACATCGCGTCGCTGCGCGCGGCCGCGGCGGGCGCGGCCCAGGCCGGCAAGCACGAGCCTGCGCTCGAGCTGTTCCGCCGGCTCGTGACCCGGCGGCCGTGGGACCTCGACGCGCGCTACCAGCTCGGCGCCGCGATGTGGCGCACCGGCGACCCGGCCGGCGCGCAGAAGCAGCTCGAGCAGGTCACCGCGCACCGGCCCGATCACCTCCAGGCGCGCCGCGTGCTCGCGCTGATCCACGCGTCGCGCAGCGACACGCCGCGGCTGATCGCCGAGCTCGAGGCGATCGCCGCGCGCGCGCCCGATGATCTCGAGGTCAAGGCCGACCTCGCCTCGGCGTACGGCGCGCTCGGGCGCTGGGACAAGGCGATCGCGGCGCTCGAGACGATCGCCCGGGTCCGCCCGGGGGACCTGGCGCTCGAGATCCGGATCGGCGACGCGTACCGCCGGCGCAACGACCTCGGCGGCGCGCTCGCCTGGTACACGCGCGCGATCAAGCTCGCACCGGAGTCGAGCTGGCCGGGGTTCACCGCGGCGCAGGCGCTGTTCGATGCGGGCAGGCTCGCCGACGCCAATCATGCGTACACCTCGCTGCAGCGCTATCGCGACGACCTGCCGGCCGCCGAGCAGGCGCTCGGGGTGATCGCGCTGCTCCAGAACCGCCCCGACGACGCGGCGTGGTACCTGCGCCGTGCCGCCCGCGACGCCCCGCGCAACCCGGCGACCTGGCGCGCGCTGATCGCCGCCGAGCTCGGCCGCAAGGACGCGGTGACCGCCGCCCGGGACGCGGCAGCCGCGCTGCCGACCTGGCCCGAGGACGCCGAGCTGCGTTACCTCGCCGGCGTCGCCTACGCGATGCAAGGCGAGCGCGCGCAGGCCCGCCACGAGCTGGTCGCCGCGGCGGCCGCCGACCCGGCCCTCGCCGCGCCGCGCGCCGCGCTGGCCGCGCTCGATGCCGGCACGGCCGTCGCGCTGCAGTTCACGCCCGAGCTGGTCCGGCCGTGGGGCGACGCCGAGGCGCTCGGCCGGGCGCTCGACCGCTACGCCCGGATCTCGCAGGCGATCGCCGACACGCGCGCGACGTACCAGCGCGAGCTGCTCGGCTTGCTCGGGCTGCTCAACCGCGGTCCGTATGCGCCGGCCCGGCCCGAGCCGGTGCGGCGCTGTCCGGTCACCCAGATCGCCGGGACCTGGGCCGCGGCCCAGCACCAGCTCGACGCGATCGTCCGGCTCGGCGCCGAGCTCGAGGCGACCTGGCGGTTCATCGCGCGCCACGACGACGCCGGCGCGACGGCGGGCCTCTTGCCCAACGCGCGCACCCAGGTCGCCGCGGCGCGGCGGTCGTACAAGCTCGCGCTCGCCGATCTCGGCGAGCTCCGCGCCGAGTGGAGCCGCGGGCTCCAGCCCGAGCTGCGCGCGGTCGGCTGCAGCGATCGCCTGCTCGCCGCGGCGGTCGCGGACCCGTCGCGCTACCGCGTGGTCGAGGACGATCGGCCCGAGGCGATCCCGACGACCCAGCCACCCCGGCCGCGGGCGCGCGCGAGGTTCTACGTCGACAACAGCCACTGCCTCGATCCGGTCGAGGTCTGGATCGACGGCACGCAGGTCGGCCAGGTCGCGGCCGGCCGGCGCAGCGCGCTGCTCGCGGACGGCGGCGAGCGCACGCTGTGCCTGCTGGTCCCGGGCGCCGCGCAGTGCGGCGATCGCGGCACGGTGCGCGAGGTCTACCTCCACGACGGCTGGGCGGTGACGATGCATTGCCTCAAATGACCGGGTGCGCCGCGCGGCGCGAACAGGGTATGGTCGGGTGTGCAGATGCCGCAGCTGGTGTTCGCCTCGCCGCGCGTCTTGCCCCGCGCCGAGAAGCTGCACGGCCGCGTCGTGGTCCTCGACGTCGCGTTCGCCGCCACGATCGGCACCACGGTGTCGTTCGAGCTGGTGACCCGGCCGTTCATCGACGGGCTCGGCGTGCGGCTCGCCGCGTGGGTCGATCACCACGATCACGAGAAGCACGCCGCGTTCGCCGGCGATCCGCGGTTCGTGCTCGCGACCAAGGCGCAGCACGGCGCGTGCCCCGAGATGGTGACCGCCGAGCTGGTCCGCCAGACCGGGCCGATCGACTGCATCTGCACCCACGTCGATCTCGACGGGCTCTACGCCGCGGCCAAGTGGATCCTCGGCGGCAAGCAGCCGTACCGCGGCGCGGACGAGGACGCGCGGGCGGTCGACACCCGGGTCGGCACGCCGGGGCCGATCGCGGTCCGGATCGATCGCGCGCTGCGCGCCAAGTTCCGCGACGATCAGCTCAAGCGCAGCGTCGTGCAGTTCCTGGTCGGCGGCATGCAGCCCGGCGTGCACGACCAGGTGATCGCCGACGCCGCGGCCGAGTTCGAGCGCCGCGACCAGGCGACCCGCGAGCTCGCCAGCCGGTTCACGATCCGCGGCCGGGTCGCGGTGGTCGACACCGCGGGCTCGCAGGGCGCGTTCGACAAGACCGATCTGCTGCTCGCCGGCCAGGCCCGGGCGCCGGTGTCGATCGTGCGCGACTCCGGCATGCTGACGATCGCGGCAGGGTTCGACTCGGGCTGGGACTTCGTCGCGCTGTTCGGGATCGGCGGCGGGATGCCGACGCGCGTGACGATTCCCGAGCAGCGGCTCGATGACGTGATCGGCCGGATCAACGACGCGCCGCAGCCGACACCGCGACGCGGGCCCGATGCCGACGCGGGTGGCGCGGGCGGCGCCGCGGCCGAGGCTGACAGACGCGACGACTGAGCGACGGCACAGCGGGCCGGGTCGGCCGGTTCGTGCTATGCGAGGATCATGTCCACGGTCCGGCGGCCTCTTCAGGTCACAGGGGAGTCGCGGTCGCGGGTCGATGTCGTGGCGGACCAGCTGCTCGACATGTACCTCGATCCCGACGCGCGCGAGATGCAGCACATCGGCAGCTACGAGCTGCCGAGCGAGGAGGAGGTCCTCGTGATCGTCGAGCAGTGTCGCGCGCTGCTGTTCCCCGGATACGCCGGCCCCGACGTCGACCGCGGCTCGCCGAGCGCGCTGCGCGACATCATCCGCGCCCGGATCATCGAGCTGCGGCTCGCGCTGCACCGCCAAGTCTATCGCGCGCTGCACCACAAGCGCCAGCAGTCGCTGGGCCGCTCCGACCTCGAGTGCCTCGACTGCGCCGGCAAGGCCGACACGATCACCGATCGGTTCCTCGGCCACCTGCCGGAGCTGCGCCGGCTGGTCACGCTCGATCTCCACGCCGCGTACGAGAGCGATCCGGCGGCGTCCGGCGTCGACGAGATCCTGCTGTGCTATCCCGGGACCTACGCGATCACGGTGTACCGGATGGCCCACGCGCTGCTCGGCGAGGGCGCGCTGGTGATCCCGCGCGTGATGACCGAGATCGCGCACCGCCGCACCGGCATCGATATCCACCCCGGCGCCGAGATCGGAGGCTCGTTCTTCATCGACCACGGCACCGGCGTGGTGATCGGCGAGACCACCCTGATCGGCGAGCGGGTCCGGATCTACCAGGGCGTGACCCTGGGCGCGCTGACCGTGCCCCAGGGCGAGACCCGCCCGGCTCCCGGGCACCGCAGGCACCCGACCCTCGAGGACAACGTGGTCATCTATGCCAACGCGACCATCCTCGGCGGCGATACCGTGATCGGGAACGGCTCCGTGATCGGGGGAAATGCGTTCGTCACCACCTCGGTCCCGCCGGGGTCGAAGGTCCCCGGCTCGAGCCGGACCCA
>DASWRS010000286.1:0-7559 GCA_036403075.1 Kofleriaceae bacterium | reverse complement strand
CGCGCGCTCGTCGTTGGCAAACGTCACGAGCAGAATGCTGTTGGCGGTCGCGACGCCAATCGACATGATCGAGCCGACCAGCGACGGCACGCTCAGCGTCGTGCGCGTCACGAACAGCATCCAGAGGATGCCGGCCATCGCGCCCGGGAGCGCCGACAGGATGATGAGCGAGTCGATCCACGACTGGAAGTTCACGGCCATCAGCAGGTACACGAGCACGATCGCGAAGACGATGCCCAGGCCGAGGCGCAGGAACGACGTTCGCATTGTCTCGTATTCGCCGCGCAGCGTCAGTGTCGTGCCGCGCGGCAGGTTGCCGCGCTCGTTCTCGACGATCTTCGCGACCGCCGCGCCGACGCTTCCGAGGTCGGTGCGGTCGACGTTCGAATAGACGTCGAACACGGGCGCGACGTTGTAGTGATTGATGATCACCGGGCCGTAGCTGCGCCGTACGTCCACGAGGTTCGACAGCAGCTGTGGTGCGCCGGCGGTCGTCGCTCCGGGATTTCCGTAGGCCTGCGTGGCGCCGCTCGGCGACACACCGACCGACGCCGCTCCGCCCGCCGACGCGCCCGCGAGCGATCCCGACGTGGTCTCGGTAACGGCGTTCGACGCAGCCGTCACCGGCGTCCGCAGCAGCTGATCGAGCGAGTCGATCCGGTATTGCGACGTCTGCACGCCGACGTTGTAGTTGATCCCGTTCGCCGGGTTCAGCCAGAAGCTCGGCGCGACCTGGTTGTTGCCGCTGAGCGAAATCAGCATGCTGCTGGTGACGTCGCGCTGCGTCAGCCCCATCTGGCCGGCCTTCACGCGATCGACGTCGAGGTTGATCTGCGGCTGCGAGAACACCTGGTGGATGTGCACGTCGGCGGCGCCGGGGATGGCCGCCACCTGCTGCCGCAGCCGCTGCGCCACGGCGTAATTCGCGGTCGCGTTGGCGCCCACGATCTGCAGATCGATCGGCGCAGGCAACCCGAAGTTCAGGATCTGATTCGTGATGTTCGCCGGCTCGAAGAAGAACACCATGTCCGGGAATGTCTCGTTGAGCCGCTTGCGGAGCTGCACTTCGTAGTCGCGCACCGGCCCGTGGCGATCGCGATTCAGTGAAATCAGGAACTCGCCGTCGGTGGCCGCGACATTCGGAACGTCCCCCTGCGCGAGGCTGCCCCAGGCATTCGGAATGCCGATGTTGTCGAGGATGGTGTCGAGCTCGTTCGCAGGCAGCGTGTTGCGAATCTCCTGTTCGACGGCGGCGAATCGGACTTCCGTCTCCTCGATGCGCGTGCCCGGCGGCGTGCGCGCGTGCAGACGCAGCGTGCCCGCGTCCACGTCGGGGAAGAAGTCGCGGCCCACGAGCAGCACGAGCAGCAGCGATCCGAGCGAGACGACCATGAAGCCGATCAGCACGGGCGCGCGCCGAGCGAGCGACAGGTTCAGCATGCCCATGTAGCGGTAGCGCAGCTGCTCGAAGAGCCGGTTCACGCCACGATGCACCGTCCAGAGCAGTCCGCGTCCTCCGTGGCCGCCGGCCTGATACACGGCGACTTCGCTTCGCAGCAGGTGGTGCACCATCGTCGGCACCAGCGTCCGCGACAGCAGGTACGACATCAGCATCGCGAACACCACCGCGAGCGCCATCGGCACGAACAGCGACCGCGCCGCGCCGGTCAAGAACGCGATCGGCGCGAACACGATGCAGATGCACAGGGTCGACACGAACGCCGGGATCGCGATCTGCTGCGCGCCGTCGATGATCGCGCGGGTGAACGGCTTGCGCTGGTGCATGTTGCGGTGGATGTTCTCGATCGCGACGGTGGCGTCGTCGACCAGGATGCCGACCGCGAGCGCCAGGCCGCCGAGCGTCATCACATTGAGCGTCTGGCCGAGCAGGTGGAGCACGATGGTCGAGAACAGGATCGACAGCGGGATCGAGATCACGACGGTCAGGGTCGAGCGCCAGCTACCGAGGAACATCAGGATCATCAGCGCGGTCAGCACGGCGGCGATCAGCGCCTCGCGGGCCACGCCGTCGATCGACGCGCGCACGAAGATCGACTGATCGAACAGCATCTTGACCTGGAGGTGACCCTGGGCCTCCTTGGGCAGGCGCTCGAGCGCGTGCGGGATCGCCTCGCGGATCCGCGCGTTGACCTCGAGCGTCGAGGCGTCGCCGTTCTTGAGGATCGTCATCAGCACCGAGCGCCGGCCCTCGACGTGCACGAGGTTGGTCTGCGGCGCGCTGCCGTCGCGAACGTTGGCGACGTCGCGGATGTAGACCGTGCGGCCCGCGACGGTCTTGATCGGCAGGCCGCCGAGCTCCTCGAGCGTCGCCGGGCTCGACGACACGAAGATCGGGTACTCGTTGGTGCCGAGCTTGACCGTGCCCGACGGCAGGATCACGTTCTGTACCGCGAGCGCGCCCTGGACATCGCGCGGCGACAGCCCGAGCGCGTGGAGCCGCTTCGGATCGATGTCGACCATGATCTGGCGCTGCTTGCCGCCGTACGGGAACGGGATCTGGGCGCCCGGGATCGTCGAGATCTCCGAGCGGATGTAGTTGATCCCGTAGTCGAACAGCTGCTGCTCGGACAGCGTGTCGCTCTCCATCGCGAGCTGCATGATCGGCACGGCGGTTGCGCTGTACTGCATGATCAGCGGCGGGACCGTGCCCGGCGGCATCGACCGCACCGCGGTCTGCGAGATCGCCGTGGTCTGGGCGATCGCCTGCGAGATATTGGCGCCGGGCTGCAGGTAGATCTTGATCACCGCGGTCCCGGTCAGCGACTGACTCTCCATGTGGTCGATGTCGCTGACGATCGTGGTGAGGAAGCGCTCGAAGTTACTGACGATCCGCTTCTCCATCTCGTCGGGCTGCAGCCCGCCATAGCGCCAGATCACCGAGATCACGGGGATGTCGATGGTCGGGAAGATGTCGGTGGGCGTCGCGCGGATCGACAGCACGCCGCCGATCGCGATCAACATGGCCATGACGACGAACGTGTAAGGGCGGCGCAGCGCAGTACGGATCAGCCACATCGACGGGTTCCCAGTGTGGCCGCATTCACTGCGCTGTCCAGAGGCACCGGCGGTGTCGCACCGGCCGGTTAACAGTTCGTCGTGAGAACATAACATGTCATGAAGTCAATACTAAACGTCGGAGCAGGTGACGGGCCCGCACATGCAACACTCGGCGGCAGACGCAGACGCTCCTCAGGCTTGCCATCCGGCTACGAAACCAGGTTGGACCATCGTGCCGATTGTTCGCAGCATCGGCAGCGATCGCGCGTGGATGCTTCGCTCACGACCATGGTGACCTACCGACCGGCAGCCGGATCGGCACCGACCGTGCGCTCTCGACGCAGCGAACCGGATCTTGCCACCTACCTGCCGACTCGCTGCAGATCGCACTCCCTCGCGTCAAGGTTGTTGAAATTGCCTCCCAGCTGGTGTGTGTTGTGGCTATGCGGCGAGTCACGGCGGTATCCCTTGCCTGCCTCTGGGCGTGCGGGGACAACCACGCCGGTCCCGCCGATGCGGCGCCGGGTGGCGACGGACCGTTTCAACCGGCGCCGCATGCGCCGATGCCGGTCGTGTTCCCGCACACCGGGACCGTGCTGTCCTCGGTGCACCTGGTGACCTTGAAGTTCAGCGACCACGCCGCGCAGGTCGACCTCGCGAGGTTCGGCAACCGCCTCGTGACCTCGGACTGGTATCACAAGGTCGGTGCGGAGTACGGGTTCGACATCGGCACCGCCGAGCTCGTCGACATCGGGCCGGCGCCGACCTCGATCAGCCGCGCCGACATCGCGCAGAAGATCATCGATCTGATCGCCGCGCGCCGCGTGCCCAGGCCGACCGCGGCCGACGAGCTGCTCTACCTGCTCTACGTTCCGCCGCGGGTCGCGCGCGGCGCCGGCCTGCAACGCAGCTATCACGAGATGCTGACCCTCTCCGACGGCATGCGGTTTCCGATCGCGGTCGTGCTCGACAGCGGGCGCAGCGCTGCGGACACCACGACCACGGCCGCGCACCAGCTGATCAACGCGGTGACCAACCCGTACACGCCGCCCAAGGACGGCTACTACGCCGATCCACCCAAGACCGATCCGTGGTCGCTCGTCCGCGGCGAGATCGGCGATCTGTGCGAGGGCGAGGAGCCGTACGCCGACAACGAGTTCGCGTACCCGCGGGTGTACTCGAACCGCGCCGCGATCGCGAGCTTGCCGCCGTGCCTGCCGATCTTGCCCGAGGACAGCTGGAGCGACGTCACCGCCGAGCCGGCGACGATCCAGATGATCGCCGCGGCCGGCTCGGTGCGGTTCCGGCTCACCGGCTGGTCGACCCGACCGCTCCCCGCGTGGAACATCCGGGTGCAGGTCGCCGATTCATCGCAGCTCAGCGCCGACGAGATGCGGCCCCAGCTCAGCAGCGACACGATCAACAACGGCCAGACCGTGACGCTGACGCTGCACGCCCCGCCCGAAGGCGTGGCCCCGGGCACCACCGGCAGCGTGTACATCCTGTCGGGCAAGAACGAGCATCCCTGGGCGGTCGGCTTCGTCGTCAAGCAGTGACCGGCAGTGACCGGCCGTGACCGCCGGCCCGGTCACGCGCGCCGGCCGCGCGGCGCGGCGGGATTGCGCAGCGTCTCGAGGCCGCAGCGCCGGAGTGCGTCATAGATCTCCTTGCGGGTCTTCTTGCCGAGCTTGGCGGCGAGCGACACGTTGCCGCCGGCGGTCCGCATCAGCTGGCTGTAGTAGTCGAGCTCGAACCGTGCCTTGGCCTCGCGGTACGGGACCGTTGGCTCGGCGGCGCGCGCCGGCGCCGCGCGCGCGGGGAGCGCCACGTGCTCGGCGTCGATGACGTCCGCGCCCGCGAACAGCGCCGCGCGCTCGACCAGGTTGACCAGCTCGCGCACGTTGCCCGGCCAGCGGTAGCCGATCAGCTTGTCGAGCGCGGCCGGCGAGACGCGCAGGACGGGACGGCGCTCGCGCGCGGCGAGCAGCGCGAGCTGGTGCTGGACCAGCCGCGGGATGTCCTCGGCGCGATCGCGCAGCGCCGGGACGTGCAGCGGACAGACGTGGACGCGGTAGTACAGATCGGCGCGGAACCGGCCGGCGGCGACCGCCTGCTCGAGATCGCGGTTGGTCGCGGTCACCAGCCGGAAGTCGATCGCCTTGCTCTCTGCCTGGCCGAGGCGCTGGACCTCGCCGGTCTCGAGCACGCGCAGCAGCTTGGCCTGCATCGCGGGCGGCAGCTCGCCGAGCTCGTCGAGGAACAGCGTGCCGCGGTGCGCGGTCTCGATCGCGCCTGGATACGAGTGGACCGCGCCGGTGAACGCGCCGCGGCGGTACCCGAACAGCTCGGCCTCGAACAGCGTGTCCGGGATCGCCGCACAGTTGATCGCGACGAACGGCGCGCGCGCCCGCGGCCCGGCGTAGTGCAGCGCGCGCGCGACGAGCTCCTTGCCGGTGCCGCTCTCGCCGGTGATCAGCACCGGCATGTGCGCCGCCGCGAGCCGGTCGAGCACGTGCAGCATCTCGCGGATCGCCGGGCTGTCTCCGACGATCACGTCGGTCTTGCGCCGCCACGATGGAGTCGCCACGGCCGGCTCGACGCCGCCATCGACCAGCTCGGCGATCTGCCGCACCAGCCGGCTCGCCGCCGGCGCCACCGGTAGCCACAGCGTCGGCCGCGCGCGCTGCGCGGGGTCACTGCCCACGACGATCAGGGGCACCCCGCTCGGCCGTGCGGCCAGCGCCGCCACCAGCCGGTCGCCGCCGTCGTCCGCGCCGCCGCCGTCCAGCACGTAGGCATGAGCCCGGTCTCGCGCGGCCGTCAGCGCCTCCGGATCCGCCCCGCGGACCACCAGCACCTCGCCGGCACCGCCGCCCCGGATCTGCTCCGCCAGCGCCTCGGGGCCGGGATCGGCGGCCGCGCACACCGCGATGCAGAGGTCGGAGGTACTCATCGGCTGCCGCGCGGCGCGGCACCCTCCACGATACACGTCGCCGCGATCCGCCCGCAGAATTGTCTTTCTATCCCAAGCAGTTGAGAGATTCTCGCGGCGCGGCACCCCGGCGCTATCCCAACAGATTGCGGAGCCGGCCGACTGCAAAACGGGACAGCCACCTCTCCCGTCTACCGCAGCACTGAATTATTTCAGGTAGTCACAGGTATCCGCGCCCTGGCGCTCTCCGTGCAGCGTAACGCTCCATGGTCAAGCTGGGTACTGTACTGCCACTGGCGATGATGGGCTGCACGGTGGGTGAAGCTGTGTCGATCGACGACCCCGGGATCAGCGTCGTCGAACGCCATCGCGGAGCCTCGTTCCCGAGCCGGATCCCGCTCCCCGATTCGAGCGGAACGTTCACCACGATCAGCACGACCGGCGGCGCCGGCGGCGCGGTCGTCGATATCGATCTCGGCAACGAGTTCTTCCAGGACCTCGGCGAGAACGGACGGCGCTGCATCAGCTGTCACCTGCCGACGGCGGGCTGGACGATCACGCCGGCGCAGGTCCGCCTGGTGTTCGAGGCCACGCGCGGCGGCGAGCGCGACGATCTGCTCGGCCTGGGCGCGATCTTTCGCACCAACGACGGCTCGAACTCGCCCGACGCCGATGTCTCGACCCTCGACAAGCGCCGCGCCGCCTACAGCATGCTCCTGACCCGCGGCCTGATCCGCGTCGGCCTGCCGGTGCCCGCCACCGCCGAGTTCGAGCTCGTGGCCGTCGACGACCCGTACCACTTCGCCAGCGCCGCCGAGCTGTCGCTGTTCCGCCGGCCGCTGCCGACGGCCAACCTCAAGTTCCTCAGCACCGTGATGTGGGACGGCCGCGAGACCCAGCCCGGCATGACGATCCACTTCGATCTATCGCAGCAGGCCACCGACGCGACCGAGGGCCACGCCCAGGGCTTGCCGCTCACCGCCACGCAGCGCGAGTCGATCGTCGCGATGGAGACCGCGCTCTACACGGCGCAGGTCCGCGACGATGCCGCCGGCGCCCTCGACGCCAGCGGCGGCCGCGGCGGCCCCGACGCGATGGTCGCGCAGCCGTTCTACATCGGCATCAATGACAACTTCGGCGACAGCCAGAGCCACGCACCGTTCACGCCGCTCGTGTTCGACCTCTACAATGCCTGGGCGAGCGCCTCCGGCGACGGCGCGTCCGCCCAGCGCCGCGCCGTCGCACGCGGCCAGGCGCTGTTCAACACCCGCACGATCCACATCGCCGGCGTCTCGGGGATCAACGACGAGGCGGCCTTCGGCAACCCGGCCAGCGTCGCCGGCACCTGCACCACCTGCCACGACACGCCCAACTCGGGCAATCACTCCGTCGTCGCACCGCTCAACATCGGCCTGACTGACGCCTCGCGCCGCACGCCCGACATGCCGCTCTACACCCTGCGCAACAAGGCGACCGGCGAGACCGTCCAGACCACCGACCCGGGCCGCGCGCTGATCAGCGGCAAGTGGAAGCACATCGGCCGGTTCAAGGGCCCGATCCTGCGCGCCCTCGCGACCCGCGCGCCCTACTTCCACAACGGCTTCGCCGC
>DASWRS010000285.1:0-19036 GCA_036403075.1 Kofleriaceae bacterium | reverse complement strand
GATGACCCGGGAGGCGTTCGAGGCCGCCGCCAACCTTCAGGTGTTTGGCACCGCGGCGATCCCGTCGCGCTGGGAGAACGTCAAGGACGCCTACACGCTCGCCGACAGCCCCGTCGAGGTCCTGTTCGAGGCCTCGCTCATCCACCACATGCGCGGCGCCGCGAACGCGGCCAGGGGCATCGACACCGATGCGACCGGCAAGGTCGCCGGCGCGGACGAGCGCGCCAGGGACTTCCAGGCGCAGCCTGCCTCCGACGAGAAGACCGCGCTCCTGGCCGAGGTCGACCGGCGATACCACGCCGCGAGCGGCACCGCGCTCGGCGCCAAGATCAAACCCGGCGAGTCGGGCAAGTCGGACCTGTGGCGCTCGATCCGCGACGAGGTCCTGTTCCAGCACCACTACATCGCGCACCTGCCCGACAAGGTGAAGGCGCTGATCCATCTCAGCGTCAACGGCCGCGACCTGACGCCGGTCGACTACGACCAGCTGTTCCGCATCGCCAAGAAGATCGAGGCGCTGCCGCCGGGGGCCGCGGCGGACTACGCCAGCAAGATCACCGCCACCACCACCGACCTCGCGGCGTTCGAAGCCGCGGTCGACGGCTATCGCGCCGAGCTGGCCGCACGCGCGCTGGCCGACGCCGAGCGCACCGCGGTCCAGAACAAGCTGCTCGGGCTCGACGAGGTCTACAAGCTCTACCGCCAGTACCGCACGACACCCGTGGAGGCAGCGCCGCCGGGACTGCGCGAGCAGCTCGAGCAGCAGCTCAAACGCCATGACTTCGCGTCGATCGGCGAATTCGCGTCGTACATCTCGCGGTTCGAGAAGGCATTCGAGGACGGCGCCGTCCGGATCACGCTCGACCTGCTCGCGAAGTACGCCGGCAAGCTCTACCAGGAGTCGCAGCGCTACCACGATCCTGCCGTCATCAAGGACCTGCACGCCAAGCTCGGCGGCTTCCGCACCCAGCAGCAGGCGTTCGCCAGCAACGCGAAGATCTGGAACGACCACGCGGCCAAGGCCAACCACGACGCCGAGCAGGGTCGAATTCCCGGCAATGGCCACATCCACGCCCAGCCGCCGACGCCCGAGCAGGCCCAGGCAGGCGAGAACGCCAGGGCGGCCAAGGCGACGGCCGAGGCGCAGATCAAGGATCTCTCGAAGGACTACCCGATCTTCGCCGAGGACGACCTGCCGGCCGACAAGCGGCTCGACAAGACCGCGCTCGCCCAGGCCGGCGAGGCCCAGCTCGCGGGCGTGCTCCAGTCCCACATCGCGAACCGCAACGCCGTCGTCGTCGAGGCGCGTGGCCAGCTCGAGGGCAAGCACGAGCTGATCTACAAGATGGACAAGCTGATGCCCGCGTTCTACGCGGAGATGGACATCCAGCCCGGCTCCGTCCACGACCACATCATCCAGGACAAGCTCCACGACGACGCGATCGCCAAGCTCGTCGGCGGCATCCTGCTCGCGATCGCCGCGATCGCGCTCACGGTGATCTCGCTCGGCGCCGCGACCCCGGCGGTCGTGGCCGCGGGGGCGTCGATCGGCGCGGCGGGCCTCGGCACGTACATGGCGTACGACGAGTACAAGCAGTACACCGCCGAGCACGCGAGCGCCGAGGCCGGCCTGGCCGACGACCCGTCCGTGATCTGGCTCGTGCTCGCGATCGTCGGCGCCGGTGTCGACATGGCGGCCGCAACCAAGGCCGTGCGCGCGCTCGCGCCGGCGGCGCGGACGCTCCACGCCGGGGGCGAGCTCACCGACTTCGCCAAGGCCGTCGAGGCGCTGCAGAAGTCCAAGCAGCTCGACGAGAAGATCGCCGCCGCGGCCGACAAGGCCGCCGCCGCCCGCAAGGCCTACGGCGCCGCCAAGGGCGAGCTCACGGCCGCCCTCGGCAAGGCCTACTCGTTCCCCGGGCCGCTCACCGATCCCGAGGTCTACAAGGCGCTCGTCAAGATGGCGGTCGCCAAGATCAAGGAAGGCAGCCACTCGCTCGCCGGCTTCCTCGCCGAGATCAAGCAGGCCCGCCTCGCCGCCAAGCTGGGCGAGCTGTCCCCCGAGGAGCTCGCGAAGGTCAAGCAGGCATTCGCTCAGGCAGAAGCGCTGGCGAAGCTGGTGAGCGATGCCGCGCAACTCGAGAAGTTGTTATCGAAGATCGCTGACGGAGGGAGGCTCGAGCGTCTCCTGAAAGTCTTCCCGGCCGCTGAGCTCGAAACGATCGTCGACAAGCTAAAGCATGCGGACCAGCTCGTTACCATGCTCGACCATGTGGGCGCGGAGAGTACCGGAAAGATGGTTCGTCAGTGGATCACCGCTGGAGAGATCGAGAAGGCGAACAGCTTCCTCGAACGTATGGGCGCCGGGGTCGGCAAGGAGCTCGCCGAATCCGCGAAGGTCGGGGCGAAGTCGGTCATCATCGACTCGAACACCGCCATCGCCCTCACAAAGGATGCGGACCCGACGCTGCGGGCGACAATGAACAACGGTGAGAAGGCGCGCGTGGCCTACATCAAGAATCTTCCGGCGGGAACGGAGCTTCGCGTGGGCAACGTGACAGTGGGAGAGGCAGGCGGAGCCTTGAACCTCAAAGGAGTTCCGATCGACATCTTGCGTGACTCGCCCGAGTACACCAATGTCCTGAACAGGCTTGCGGCCGCGAAGGTGGGCAAGTCGGGTGGCTTCGCAGACCAAGCATTGGTAGCGGACGCATTCTTCGCCAAGACAGAAGCCGGTGCAACAGCGAGATTTCTTACTTCCGATACCGATATCGTCAACAAACTCGCCCGCATTGCCGGTATCGAACCGAACACGATTGGCGGCTTCCGTGGCCTCGTGAAGCGCTACGGAAACACTGGGTTCCGCGTCACGATCGAGGGCAGAACCATCGCGGTTATCCCAGTACCCTAGGAGAGATGCAATGTACGACTATTTTGTTGCAGAACTCCGGTGCCCTGGCTGTGGCACGCCCAACGCGGCAACTGCATATACAAACATGCAGACCCATATTCGCGGAAGTGGCGCTGACGGATCAGAGCTAACGGTCGGGACCTCTTTCGAGCCGGTCTACCTCACAACCGAGCACCTCGAGGGCTCGGGCTATGTCCTCATCGCGCCCCCATCGGATGCGAACTCGCTCCGCCTGCTCGACGTCTGGATCTGCCAAGCGTGCGACACGGAACAATGGGCCGTGGTCGAAATTGTCGCAGGCCGGATCGAGCGCATCGAAGCAGTAGCGATGAACCGTGCAACATTCGAAGTCGCGAACTTCATCGACGATGTCCATGCTGAACTACTGGCTGCGGGGCTGTTGGGCATCACGTGGGCCGAGTTCTCCGAACGCAAGCTCAGCAGCGTCGAGATTCTGCGACAGCGGCTTGGGTGATGCAGGTCTCAGGCGAGCGGGAGCTTCGCGCCGCCGGTGCCTGCGTGCGACTGGTTCCTCTCATGAGAGCGGATAGCGATACATTCAGGATGTCCAGGATGTCAGCACGGCGGTGAAGGAGCCATGATGTACGACCCGCCGAAATTTCTGACCCCTTCTGTACTCGGCGAGGTCATGGCGGACTTTCCATGGCCGGCTCCATACACCCTGAAGGCGGACTTCGACGGGATCGAAGTGAGCTTGCCGCGATGTCGCCTCTATATGTGACCGAGGGCTTCGAGAGCGAGATGGATCTCGCGTCCCTGCCGGAGAGTACCGGTGTCGATGACATGATCTCGATCGGCGATGCGCTGCGCGCGCTGCACGCTGTTCCCGAGATCGCTTTGCCGCCGGAGCCGGCGCTGCTCAACTTCTTCGGACCCGAGGCCTCGCTCGAAAAGGTGCAGAGCAACCTCCGTGATCTGCTCACATTGCTGTTCACGTACTTCCGACCATCTCTCGAAGGCGATTTTGCGTGGATAGCGGCGTATCGCGAGCAGAACCACTTGTAATCACGGACGTCTGGACAATGTTCGGGGCTCGATGCGGCCTCGCCGTCGACGGGTTGCCGGGGGCGGCATCGTGCGGTGATGCTGCTCCGGTTGGGGGCCCACGCGAACACACGGGTCGGCGGCCGGAGCCGCCAAGCTGCGGGAACAATTGCCGGAGACCGGCCGGGCGCGGGCGCGTCGAACATCGCAGGGGCACTTCTCGCGGGCTGCGGTGTTACACCGCGGTCCGTCACCTGCCGTGCCCGTCGACCCCTACATCTACTACTGCACCTACGGTCCGATGGTGCTCCGGCGCTGCCGGAAGCTCCTGGGTGACGAACACAGCGCACGCGACGCCATGCACGACGTCTTCGTTCAGGTCCTCAGCCGCGCCGGCGAGCTCGCCGAGCAGGCACCGTCTTCACTGTTGTTCCGGATCGCCACCAACGTGTGCCTCAACCGCATCAGGACCCGACGCCGCCGGCCCGAGGACGGCGACCCCGAGCTGCTGGTGCAGATCGCCGAGCACACCGATCCGGCGGCGCGCAGCGCGGCGCGGGCGGCGCTCGACACGCTGTTCCGCCACGAACCCGACGACACGGCGGTGATCGCCGTGCTGCACCTGCATGACCGCATGACGCTGCAGGAGGTCGCGGCCGAGGTCGGCATGTCGGTGTCGGGGGTGCGCAAGCGCCTGCAGAAGCTCCGCTCGAAACTCCACGCCCTGGAGGCCCCACCGTGATGTCCCTACCCGACTGGCTCGTCGAACGCGCGGCGCTCGACGAGGTTCCCCCCGAGAGCCGCGATCGCATCGAGCGCGCCGACCCGCGCGAGCTCGCCGACCGGATCGCCGCGCTGCGCGACGACAGCGCCGCCGAGCTCGCCCGCCACCCCGCGTCGCCCGCGGTCGCGCGGATCGATACGCGGGCCGCCGCCGCCGCCGAGGCCCGGCAGCGCGCCGAGCGCCAGCGGCGCCGCCGCCGGCTGAGCGTGCTCGGCGTCGCGACCGGCGCCGCCGCCGTGCTCGTGGTCGCGCGGCTCGCCCCGGAGCGAACGGCGGCCGACGATCCGCCGCGCCTGGCGGTCCAGCCGGACGACGGTACGCGGGTCAAGGGCTCGCCGCGGCTGATGGCGTTCCGGCTGGCGGACGCGGGGATCGAGCGCCTCGAGCAGGACACGGCGGTCCGCGCCGGCGACGTGATCCAGCTGCGCTACAACGCCGGCGGCCGGGGCTACGGCGTGATCGCGTCGGTCGACGGCGCGGGTGCGGTGACCCTGCACTTCCCGCTCGCCGAGGACGCGCCGCCGCAGGCGACCGCGGTGGCGGCGGACACGGCGACCTTGCCGCACGCCTATGCGCTCGACGATGCACCGGGCTTCGAGCGCTTCTTCTTCATCACCGCGAACGGCCCTATCGATGTCGGCCAGACGCTGGCCGCGCTGCGCTCGCTGGCGCACCGCAACGACAGCGCCACCGCGGCGCTCGAGCTCCCCGCCGGGATGCGCCAGTGGTCGCTGCGCCTGCGCAAGGCCGACCGCACCTCCGCCCACACCGAGTCTCCATGAAGGTCGCCATGAGGATCGCCATGACTTCACGCCTTGTCGTCTGTCTCGCCTGCACCGCGGCGCTCCTGGCCCTGTCGGCGAGCGCCGCGCCCGTCCACGCCGGCACGGCGACGCCGCTGCGCCGCTTCGCACTGGTGATCGGCAGCAACAACGGCGGCAGCGTGCGCGAGCAGCTGCGCTACGCCGGCCACGACGCCGAGACCATCGCCGACGTGCTGCGGCAGCTCGGCGGCGTCGACAAGGTCGACCTCGATCTGCTGAGCGAGCCGGATCCCCGCGCGCTCGACCACGCGTTCGACACGCTGTCGGAGCGGGTCCGCGCCGAGCACCAGCGCGGCCAGCGCGTCGAGCTCGTCGTGTACTACTCCGGTCACGCCGACGAGTCCGGCATCCTGATCGGCGGCGCGCACTACGACTACGCGCGGCTGCGCCAGCGGATCCGCGACGTCCCCGCCGACGTCCACATCGCGATCGTCGACAGCTGCGCGTCGGGCAGCTTCACGCGGATCAAGGGTGGCGCCCGGATGCCGCCGTTCCTCCACGACAGCTCGAACCAGGTCTCCGGCTTCGCGTTCCTGTCGTCGAGCTCGGCCGACGAGAGCGCGCAGGAGTCCGACCGGATCGGCGCCTCGTTCTTCACCTACTTCTTCGTCGCCGGGCTGCGCGGCGCCGCCGACCGCAACCACGACGGCAAGATCACGTTGACCGAGGCCTACCAGTTCTCGTACGAGCAGACGCTCGGCCGGACCCAGAACACCGTGCACGGGCCGCAGCACCCCGCGTACGACATGCACCTGTCCGGCACCGGCGACGTGGTGATCACCGATCTGCGCAGCACCGACTCGACGCTGGTCCTGCCGTCCGCGCTGCGCGGCCGGATCACCGTGGTCGACCGCTCGGGCCGGGTCGCGGTCGAGCTGACCAAGGAGGCCGGCGAGCCGCTCAGCCTCGCGCTGCCGAACCAGACCTACTCGGTGCACGTCGACAACGACTCCGGCGAGTTCGTCGCGACGATCACGCTCGAGCGCGGCGGCGAATTCGCGTTCGAGCAAGGCACGCTGCATCGCGTGTCGCCCGAGGCCACGGTCGCGCGCGGCGGCGAGGTCGACGATGCGGCCGGCGAGGGCTCCGACGACGCCTCCGACGATGCGCCCGACCAGCCGGCGCGGCGCGCGCGCCGCCACCACCGCGCGTCGTGGTACCGGCGGGTCGCCGCGAGCTTCGGCGAGGGCGTCCGGGTCGAGCGCCCCGACACGCCGATGGGCTTCGACGCGCTGGTCACGTTCGGCGGCACGTCGCGCGAGGTCCACGGCGCGGGGCTGGTCGGTGTCGCCGAGACCGGCGATCTGTCGCTCGGCGCGACGCTCGGCGACAAGATCGGCTTTGCCTACGATCTGAGCTTCGGCTTCGGGCCCGGCGTGTTCGTCGGCGACAACCTGCAGCTCGGCGCGACGATCGGCTTTGGCTTCAGCGGCATCACCGGCGACGTGCTCAACTTCGCCTGGAAGGTCCCGACCGAGGCGTTCGTGATCCTCGAGCTGTCGCGCGACATCCGGCCGATGGCGTACTTCCGGCAGGATTACCTGTTCGGCCCCGAGTCGCGCAAGCATGGCTCGAAGATGGCGCGCTGGGGCGACGAGTCCGAGGCCGGGGCCGGGCTGCGGTTCAGCGGCCGCCTCGACGGCTTCCTCTACGGCAGCGTGCGCGAGATGGCCGGCGTGCGCTACTGGGGCGTCGGCATCGGCGCGATCCTGTAGCGGCTCGGAGCCGACCGCATCGTCATTGAACTGCCCGCCCGGCTGGCCCAAACTCTGGGCCATGACCATTCGCCAGCCCAGCAGCGCGCTGCAGCTCGTGCCCGCGGCTGATCCGGCCGGATCGCCCGAGCCGGCCCCTGCCCCGGACGCGGCCCAGGCGAGCCACGACAGCGAGAGGCCCGAGGCGCTGGTGGCGTTCATGCAGACGCAGTGGAAGCCGGCGCCGGACCGACTGCCGGCACGGCTCAAGCGGGCCGACGCGTTCGCCGCCCGCCGCCGCGCGCTGTCCGCGCGGTTCCCCGGCGAGACCCTGGTGATCCCGACCGGGCACGAGAAGCTGCGGGCCAACGATACGTACTACCGGTTCCGGCCGGGCAGCGACTTCTTCTACCTGACCGGCAACGTCGAGCCGGACTGCGTGCTGGTCCTCGAGCCCACGGGCCCGCGCGGCCACCGCGACGTGCTGTTCGTCGAGCCCAACCCCGGCCGCAGCGACGCGACGTTCTACACCGATCGCAAGAAGGGCGAGCTGTGGGTCGGCCCGCGGCTCGGCGTGCCGCAGAGCAAGGCGCGGTTCGGCGTCGACGACTGCCGCGGCCTCGCCGAGCTCGACACGGCGCTCGGTGCGCTGCGCTCGCCGCTGGCGAAGTGGCGCGCGCTGCGCGGGCACTCCGATCGCATCGATCAGCTCCTGCCCCGGCCCGAGCCGCGCGACGACGAGCGGGCTCAGGCGCCGGACGCTAAGCTGGACCAGAAGCCGGATCACAAACCGGACCAGAAGTCAGACCCGAAGCCGAAGCCCAGGCCGACGCCGGACCAGGAGCTGGCCCAGGCGCTCGCCGAGATGCGGCTGATCAAGGACGCGCACGAGATCGCCGAGCTCCAGGCCGTGGTCGACATCACCGCGCGCGGCTTCGACGACGTGGTCCGCGCGCTGGCCGACGGCGGCACCGAGCGGAACATCGAAGGCATCTTCCACCTGCGCGCCCGGGTCGAAGGCAACGACCTCGGCTACGGGACGATCGCGGCGTGCGGCGCGCACGCGTGCATCCTGCACTGGCACCGCAACGACGGCCCGCTGGTCCCCGGCGAGCTCCTGCTGGTCGACGCCGGCGTCGAGGGCCACTCGCTCTACACCGCGGACATCACCCGCACGCTGCCGATCACCGGCCGGTTCACGCCCGAGCAGCGCGAGATCTACGACCTGGTGCGCGCGGCGCAGAAGGCGGCGATCGCAGCGGTCCGGCCCGGCATCGACTTCATGGAGCCCAACCGGGTCGCGATGCAGATCCTCGCCGAGGGCCTCGAGCGGCTCGGGATCCTGGCCAGCGCCAGCGACGCGCTCGCCAAGGACCAGCAGCTCTACCGGCGCTACACGCTCCACAACATCAGCCACATGCTCGGGCTCGACGTCCACGACTGCGCCCGGGCGCGCGACGAGGACTACAAGCACGGCAAGCTCAAGGCCGGCATGGTGCTCACCGTCGAGCCCGGGCTGTACTTCCAGACCGACGACCTGACGGTGCCGGCCCGGTACCGCGGCATCGGCGTGCGGCTCGAGGACGACGTCCTGGTCACCGCGCGCGGCAGCAAGGTCCTGTCCGCCGCGATCCCGGTCGACGCCGACGACGTGGAGCGCTGGATGGCGCGGCTGTGGAAGACCGGCAAGCGCCGCGGCTGAGCCGGGTCGCCGGCCGCCGCGAGGGTCGGTGACCGGCAAACTCCGGCGGGCCGCGACGCGGCGGCCGGGCTGGCGATCGCGCGTGCTAGTGTCCGCGATGATGCGCGCCGCCATCGTCCTCGGTTGTGTTCTGCTGGCCCCGGTCGCACATGGGGCTCCGCCGGCCCAGCAGGAGTTCGTGCTGTACAAGTTCCAGAACCGGATCGGGGTCGAGGTCTCGATCGACGACGGCCGCGAGGTCCGGACGGTGTTCACGTTCACCGATCGGAATTCTCCGGTGCCGCTCGCCAGCGTGCTCGAGCGCGGCCAGGACGGCACGCCGGTGCGGTTCCAGCTGTGGGGCAGCACGTCGCGGCAATTCGACGCCGACGATCGCGTCGTCGTCGAGGGCAAGCGGCTCACGATCACCCAGCGCGGTCAGGTGCGCAGCATCGCGGCCCCGGCGCAATTCTTCGTCGGCTCGGCGTACGCACCGGTGACGCTGACCCAGGAGCTGCTGCGCTACTGGGCGTCGCACGGCAAGCCCGCGAGCCTGCCGGTGATCCCGATCGGCCAGGTCACGATCGAGCGGCGCGGCGAGGACACGGTGGTCGACCGCGACGGCAAGTCGCGCACGCTGGAGCGGTTCGCGATCGGCGGCCTGGGCTGGGGCAAGGAGACGGTGTGGCTCGACGAGAAGCACCAGCTCGCGGCGCTCAAGGGCGTCGACACCGAGTTCGACCACTTCGAGGCGACCGGCCGGGGCTTCGACGAGGCCCTGCCGACGTTCGTGGCGCGCGCGGCCCAGGACGGCCTGGAGGCGTTCGGCGAGACCGCGAGCGGGCTGCAGGCAGGCGCCGGCACCGGCGACGGCGTGGTCGCCTACGTGAACGCGCGGCTGGTCGACGGCACCGGCGCGCCGGCCGTGCCCGATGCGGTCGTCGTCACCGACGGCGGCAAGATCGTCGCCGCGGGCCCGCGCGCGAAGGTCGGCGTCCCCGCCGGCGCCCGCACGGTCGACGCGGCCGGCGGCACGCTGGTCCCCGGCTTGTGGGACATGCACGCGCACTTCGAGCAGGTCGAGTGGGGGCCGGTGTACCTCGCCGCCGGCGTGACCACGGTGCGCGACTGCGGCAACGAGCTCGACTTCGTCCGCTCGGTGCGCGACACGATCGATGCCGGCAAGGGCATCGGACCGCGGGTCCTGCTCGCGTGCATCGTCGATGGCGAGGGCGCCGGCGCGCTCGGCACCGACCGGCTGCGGACCGCCGAGGAGATCCCCGCGCTGGTGAAGAAGTTCAAGGCCGCGGGGTGCCTGCAGGTCAAGATCTACCAGCGCTTCGATCCGAAGCTGATCCATCCACTCTCGGTGGCCGCGCACGCCGCCGGGATGACGGTGACCGGCCACGTGCCCACCGGCATCGGGGCGGTGAAGGCGGTGGAGGCCGGGCTCGATCAGATCAACCACATGTCGTTCATCATGCAGGCGTTCGCCGCGGGCGACCTGCCGCCGACCGAGCGTGGCTCGAAGCTCGATCGCGCGTTCGACGCCTTCGATCCGTCGACGCCGGCGGCGCGCAAGCTCGCGGCATGGTTCGCGGCGCATCACACGGTGCTCGATCCGACGCTCGCGCTGGCCGAGCTCCGGCTGCCGCGCGCCGAGCTCGCCCGCGTCGAGCCCGGCCTCGCGACGTTGCCGGCGCCGCTCGCCGCGGCGTTCGCGGACGCGGGGCCGGGCCCCGATGACGAGCGCCGACGCCGCCTGGCGGACAAGCGGCTCGCGCTGCTCGGCGTGCTCCACAAGGCGGGCGTCACGATCGTCGCCGGCACCGACCAGGCGGTGCCCGGCCACAGCCTGCACCGCGAGCTCGAGCTCTACGTCAAGGCCGGGTTCACGCCGCTCGAGGCGATCCAGGCCGCGACCCTGGTGCCGGCGCGGGCCATGAAGAAGGACAAGGAGCTCGGCACGATCGAGGTCGGCAAGCGCGCCGACTTCATCCTGGTCGAGGGTGATCCGCTCGCCGACATCGCCGCGCTGCGCCGGATCCGCATCGTCGTGACCGGCGGCAAGGCGTACGATCCCACGAAGCTGTGGCGGAGCGTGGGGTTCTCGCCCTGAGCGTCTCTCGCGCTGACATGCGGCGCGGCAACGGCGGCGCGGCGCGCAGGCGCGCTACCCGCGCGTTACCCACAACGCGGGGCCGGTCGGCCGAGCCGGACTGTTTTACCGGAGGCCTGATGAAGTTGAAGCTGCGCCTGATTGCGACGATGTTGGTAGCTGGATGCGGCGGTCTGGGGACCGTCGCATCCGTCGAGGATGTGCCGCTCGCGCCGCGCGCCAAGGCGCCTGATGCGCTGTGGCGCGCGCTCGTGGCCCAGGAGCCGCGGTCGTTCATCGTCGCCCTGTCGCCCACCGTGACCGACAAGGCGATGTGGCGGCTCCACAAGGCGACGCTGCTCGATGCGGCGCCGTCGACCGAGCGCGAGATCGAGCGCGACTGGGACGAGCTGCCGCTGGTCCAGGTCCGCGCGACCACGGTCGATGCCGCGCTCGCGATGCTCGACCGCGACGAGACCGCCGCGGCATACGACATCGCGCAGTACCAGCCGAGCGACGCCGAGAGCTTCCCGCTGATCGGTCAGCCCGCCGCGGTGGCGGCCGGCAAGACCGGCGACGGCACCGCAGTCGCCGTGCTCGACACCGGCGTCGACTACACCCGCGCCGAGCTCGGCTCGTGCACCGCCCCCGGCGTGCCGGCGGGGTGCCGGGTCGCCTACGCCGCGGACTTCGCGCCGAACGACAACCTGCGCGACGAGAACGGCCACGGCACCAACGTGGCCGGCATCGTCGCCGGCGTCGCGCCCGGGACCAAGATCCTCGCGCTCGACGTGTTCAACCACGACGGCGCCTCGAGCACCGACATCCTCAGCGCGATCAACTGGGCGATCGCGAACAAGCAGACCTACGGGATCGCGGCGCTGAACCTCAGCCTCGGCGGCGGCTCGTCGGCCGCGCCGTGCACGAGCGACGCGATCGGCATCGCGCTGGCCACGGCGCGCGGTGCGGGGATCGCGCCGGTCGTCGCATCGGGCAACAACGGGTACACCGGCGCGCTCTCGTCACCGGCCTGCGCGCCCGCGGCGATCTCGGTCGGCGCGGTGTACGACGCTGCCCTGGGCGGCATCCGCTATGGATCGTGCAGCGATCCAGCGACCGCCGCCGATCAGATCACGTGCTTCTCGAACTCGGCGAGCTTCCTCACCGTGCTCGCGCCGGGCGCGCTGATCACTGCGGGGGGCTACACGATGGCCGGCACCTCGCAGGCGGCGCCGCACGTCGCCGGCGCGATGGCGATCCTGCGCGCCGCGTTCCCGGCGGAGACCGTCGAGCAGCAGGTGGCCCGGCTCACCGGCACCGGCAAGAAGATCCGGGACGGCCGCAACGGCGTGACGACCTCGCGCATCGACGTGGCCGCGGCGCTCGGTACGCCGGTGTCCGACACCACCCCGCCGACCGGCAGCGTCACGATCAATGGCGGCGCAGCCGCCACCCGGACCGCGGCGGTGACGCTCGCGATCACCGCCAGCGACCCGAGCGGCGTCGGTCAGATGTGCGTGTCGAGCACCGCGACGTGCAACGAGTTCCAGCCGTTCGCCGCGACCCGGGCCTGGACGCTCGCCGCCGGCGACGGCCGCAAGACCGTGACCGTGTTCCTGCGCGACCGGCTCGGCAACACGACCACGGCCGCGGCCAGCCCGAGCGCCGCGATCGTGCTCGATACCGCGGCGCCGACCAGCGGCAGCGTGACCGCGGCGGCCGGCAACGGCCAGGTCGCGCTGAGCTGGACCGGGTTTGCCGACGCGGGCACCGGGATCGCGTCGTACCGGGTGGTCATGGCGAGCGGCGCCGCCGCGCCGGAGCGCTGCCCGGGCGACGCGGTCTACGCCGGCGCCGCGACCACGGCGACGGTCACCGGGCTGGCGAACGGCACCACCTACGGCTATCGCGTGTGCGCCGTCGACGGCGCCGGCAACGTCTCGACCGGCGTGGCGGGCTCGGCCACGCCCCGGCCCGAGAGCAACCCGCCCACCGGCACGATCAAGATCAACGACGGTGCGAGCGTCACCCGGACCCGGGCGGTGACGCTGGCGCTCGCCGCGACCGACGACACACGGGTCGCGCAGATGTGCATCTCCGACGGCCCTGCCTGCACGAGCTTCGTCGCGTACGCGACCGCCGCGAGCTACACGTTCGGCGCTGGCGACGGCACCCGCACGCTGCGCGTGTGGTACCGCGATCCGTGGGGCAACACGTCCGCGCCGGCGACCGCGGTGATCGCGATCGACACGACCGCGCCGACCGGCGGCGCGCTGACCGCCACCGCGGCGATCGCCAGGCTCACCCTGAGCTGGACCGCGGCGGCCGACCCCGGCTCGGGCGTGGCCGGCTACAAGCTCGTCGGCACCGCGGGCACGGTGCCGCCGGCGACTGCGTGCACCACCGGGACGGCGCTCTACACCGGCACCGCCACCTCGTTCGTGCACGCGGTCTCGACGCGGGCGACGTGGAGCTACCGGGTGTGCGCCGTCGACGGCGCCGGCAATGTCTCGGAGGGGACCACGAAGACCGCGACCGCGCTCGGGCAGTGAGCCCGGCCGGCGCGTGCTGGCATGCGGCGCGCATGCTCCGTCGTCATGCGCCGCTACGCCGCTGTCCTGCTCGATATCGACGGCACGCTGGTCGATAGCAACGATGCCCACGCGCACGCCTGGGTCGAGACGCTCGCCCGTCACCGGATCGAGGTCAGCTTCGAGCGCGTGCGCCGGATGATCGGCATGGGCGGCGATCGGGTGGTCGAGGAGATCACCGGCCAGCCGCGGCACGGCGAGGAGGCGAAGGCGCTCCAGGACGAGTGCGCTGCGGTGTTTGCCGAGCACTGGCTCGGCCAGGTGACGCCGATCGACCAGAGCCGCGAGCTCGTGCTCCGGCTCCGTCACGAGGGCTACGAGATCGCGCTGGCGTCGGCTTCGCACAAGGACGTGCTGCGCTCGCTGCTCGAGATCGCGGGGATCTCCGACCTGATCGGCCCCGAGGCGGTGCCACCCAAGCCCGAGGCCTCCAAGCCCGACCCGGCGACGATCGAGGTCGCGCTGTCGCGCGTCGATGCCGACCGCTCGCGCGTGGTCATGATCGGCGACACGCCGTACGACGTCGAGGCCGGGCGAGCGGCGCACGTCGACGTGATCGCGTTCACCAGCGGTGGCTGGAGCCCCGAGGCGCTCGCCGGGGCGATCGCGGTGTACCGCGGCCCGTCGGAGCTGCTCGCACGCTGGGACGAGTCGCCGCTGGGCGGTCGCTAGCTCGCCTGGTCGCCCGGCGTCCGCGGCAGCCGGATCTGGAACGCCTGGAGGAACTGCGCCCAGGTGTTGGTGCGGAACTCGGTGCCGCGATACGCGTCGGTGAGGTCGACGTGCGTGGTCTTCGGACAGAACAGCGAGAGGCCGTGCACGTTCGGGTGCGTGGTGCTCGCAGTGTGGGCCAGCCGCATCGCGTGGAAGTGGGTCTCGACCGCGGCCGCGGCGATCTTGGCCTTGACGTCGTCCTTGCCCAGCTCGCGGACCAGCGACATCAGGTCAACCTGGTACGGATCGTCGACCCGCTGCGCGTCCTTCATCACGGCCTTCGAGACCGACTCCCAGTCCGATTCGATCAGCGCCATGGCGCGCCGGGCGTATCGATCGAATGCGGCCGCGAGCTGATCCATCGCGGCGCCGGACGACAGCGCGGAGATCGCGTCGTGACGCGTGCCCGCCGTGATCTCGTCGTGCACGGAGGCGACGATCGCCCGGGCGAGTTGCTCGGTGGTCAGCGCCGGCGCCGCCGCGATCGCCTCGACGATCGCGCGGTACGGCCAGGGCTGCGCGGACACCTGCGACGCGATCTGCACGTCGGACACGCCGCGGAGCTCGTACTCGATCTCGAGCGATGCCATCCAGCACGCGTTGAGGCCGAGGACCTCGACGCGCCGGCGGCTGCTCCCCGCGATCGCCTTCTTCATCCCGACGTTGGTGAGAAACTCGCCGGTGTTGGGGTCCGGGCCCCAGCGACAGCCGTAGCGTTCGGCGGGCATCCGCGTGCGCCGGCCGGGAGCCTCGCGCCACGGCGCGATCCCACCACCACCGCCACCGCCGCCGAAGCCCATCGGCATGGCGTGGCTCGCCGCCGCGCCGCCGAACACGTCGTCCAGGCCGGGGGCACCGCCGAGCCCCCCCGGGTCGTGGGCCCCGAACACGCTGTCGAGGCCGGGCCGGTGCGGCGCCTGCTTCCTGGGATAGTCGTGCAGGTGATCGAGCCCGCTGCTGTGCGCCCACAGCACGAGCGCCACCGGCGCGGTGGGCAGCCGGCGGTGAGCGGTATTGAGGAAGCTGGTCAGCGACGACGGCTCGGCGGCGTTCGCAGGGACCGGCAGGGTCTCGGCCTCCAGCTTGCGCGGCTTGCAGCTCCAGTACCGCGTGGTCCGGCCGTGGCCGTGGAGCTGCACGGCGATGTGGCAGCGCTCCGTGGTCGCCTCGTGCATCTGCGCGATGGCGTCGGTGACGCGCTTGTGGTCCTCGGCGGTTCGCCCGATCGCGTACACGAGGACGTTCCAGCCGCTGGTGGTCATTTCGGCTTGCCCTTGATGATGACCGGCGCGTCATCCTCCTGGTTGTGCTCGCCCTTGAGGAACCGGGCCAGGTAGGGCTGCAGCGTGGCGGCCGACAGCGGCATGCCGGTGGGGATGTCGCAGCGCACCGTGTCCTCGCCGGTGAACCGGTACGACGCGGTCATGGTCTCCTGGTCGTAGCGACCGACCAGCAGCCACCAGGCGTAATAGCGACGCTCGTCGTGGCCGACCAGCTTCAAGATCACGCTGGCCTCGCAGTCGGGCGGGACCGAGAGCTTGAGGCTCTTCGTGACCCGCGTGAAGCGCGGCGCGGACACGGCTCGTCGCGCGGTGCGCGTCGGCTGATCGGACTTCTTGCGAGTGAGCTTTCGAGCTGGCATGAGGCTTCCTGCTAGGGTGTGGAGACACTGGCATCCGACGCGCAGCGAAATCCGATATTGGCGCCCATCACCGTGGCGTCGAGCGGGTTTCGTCCCCGCGAACGGGCCATGAAGGATTCGGCCCACGAGCCGCCGCGGAACACGCGCGCTGCGTCCGCCGGACCCGCGGAGACCGAAGACCTGCGGGCTCCGGGGCTCCACAGCGACGCCGTCCATTCACTGACATTGCCGGCGAGGTCGTGGATGCCGTCGGGCGTGACGTCCCGGACGGAGCTGCCGACCTCGCGCGGCGCGACGTCGTCCGGACACGGCGGCGACGCCGGATGGGCCTTGCCCTCATCGGCCAGCGCGACCTCGCCGCAGCGCGGCGGCTCGTTGCCCCAGGGGAACCGCCGGTCGTCGCGGCCGCGCGCCGCTGCTTCCCACTCGTCCTCGGTCGGCAGGCGCTTGCCCACCGACTCGCAGTACAGCTTCGCGCCGTACCAGCTGACCTGGACCACCGGCAGCCGGCCCCGGCCGGGCAGCGCGCGGAAGCCGGTCCCCTTGACGTACTCGATCGCGCCACGCTTGGTCTGCAGATCGAGCAACGTGATGTCCTGGCCGGCCGAGCTGCGGCGGACGAAGCGCGGATAGCGGTGATCGCGGTCATCGACGACGAAGATCGTGTTCGCGATCTCGTTCAGCATCGCGACGAACTGGTCGTTGGTGACCTCGTGGTGGTCGAGGAAGAACGGCGCGACGCGGACCTCGACCCCCGGGGTCTCCTGCATCAGCTGATCGCGATCGCAGCCCGATCCGATCTGGGCGCACTCGCGGTCGAGCTCGCTCGGCTCGGTCCCGACGTGGATCGTCCCGACGTCGATCCGGGCCATGCCGGGCGGCGGCGGAACTGGCGGCAGCGACGGCCGCAGCCAGATCGCCACGGCGACCACCACCGCGGTCGCGCACCCGGCCGCGAGGGCCTTGCGCCCGAGCTTGCGCCACAGCCAGGCCAACCGCATGGGCGGCAGGGCCACCTGGGTCGGGGCCTTGCCGATCGACTGCGCCACGACGATCGGCAGCGGCACCGCGCGCAGCGCTGGCTCGCCGCCGAGCTCGCGCAGCGCCGCGAGCACGGTCGCACCGTCGGCGAAGCGCTCGGCCGGATCGCGTGCCAGCATCCGCTGGGTGTGGTCGCGCAGCCCCGCCGGGACGCTCCGCCAGTCCGCATCGCGCAGCTCGGGCACCCACGCCAGGGTCGCCCGGATCACCTCGGCCATGGTGTCGCCATGGAACAGCTTCTCGCCGGTGACGAGCTCGTGGACGATGACGCCGAGCGCGAAGATGTCGACGCGCGCGTCGATCGGCTGCCCGGCGCACTGCTCCGGAGCCATGTAGCCGGGCGTGCCCGACGCCGCGGCGGCGCTCGCGCCGTCGATCTTGGCGGACCGCCCCGGCACACCGGCGTCTCCCGGCGCGAACGCCGCGCGCGCGAGCCCGAAGTCGAGCAGCTTGATCGTGCCCTGCGCCGTCAACATCACGTTCTCGGGCTTGAGATCGCGGTGCACGACCCCGCTGGCGTGCAGCACGGCGAGGCCCTCGGCGATCTGGAGCGCGATCGCGAGGATCTCGGGGGTCGACGGCTCGTGGCCATCGAGCCATTGCCGCAGGGTCTGGCCCGGTACGTACTCCATCGCGACGAAGCCGAGCCCGTCGTGATTGCCGACGTCGTAGACCCGCGCGATCCGCTCGTGCTCGACGCGCGCGGCGAGCTTGGCCTCGCGGAGCACCTGCTTCTTGTAGGCCTCGTCCTGGCCGACGTACGCGGTGTCGAGCACCTTGAGCGCGACCACGCGCTCGAGCACCGTGTCGGTCGCCGCATAGACCGACCCCATGCCGCCGCGCCCGAGCCGGCGATCGATCGTGTAGCGGCCGGCGTCGCCCCACGTCGTCCCGGGCATGATCGGAGCCACCGGGCGGCGCGGCGGCGAGTGCGCGATCGCCCGGAGCATCGCGATGGATTCACTGTCGAGATCGCCCAGGCCGTCGTCGGCCGGCGCCTCGGTCTCGGTCTCGGTCTCGGGCTCGGGCTCGGGCTCGTCGGAGTTGCTGGAAGACATGGGGTCGGTCGTGCTGTCTGCGGGTTCACGCGATCCGGACGCCACGTCCGGGACACCCAGACAGAGCCGCCGCGGGCTTGCAATGTGAAGGTTGACGCGAATGTTTTTCGTTCCTAGCCCGCCGCCCGGGTCGTCGCTAGCGGTCCGTCCCGGTCTCGCGCACCCGGGCCATGAGCCGCTCCTTGACCAGCTGGAAGCGCTTGCGCAGCCGCGCGACCTCCCGCTTCTTGTCGGCCGCGGGGAACACCTCGGGGTTGTCCGCAAAGGCCAGCGCGATCTCCTCGAACGACAGATCGCGATCCACGCGCAAGATCAACAACGTCCGGTCCTCGATCGGCAGCTCGTCGCGCAACCGGGTCAGCGTGCTCCGGCGCTCCGCGACGAGCGTGGAGCGCGTCTTCCGGACGTCCTCCAGGATGTCCTCGAAGCCGGAGATCGGGACGCGGCGCTCGGCGTGCCGGCGCGCGCCGCGCAGGAACCGGCTGATTTCATTCCGCGCCAGCACGTATGCCCAGGTCCGGAGCTTGCATCGGCCCTCGAACCCGGCGAGCGACTTCCACAGCCGCTCGCTGAACGCGGAGAACGCCTCGTCGCCATCATCGTCACCGAGCACTCCGGACAGGAAGCCCAGGATCTCGGGACCGAGCGCGCGGAGCGCCTGCGTGGTGGCCTGTTCCGTCTTCCCCTCCACAAGAAAGCTGCGAATCTCGTCATCCAGGTTGGTCATGGCCGCGGCCTTTCCGCCGATCCTGGACACGGGATCGACGCAGCTCACCATCGGATCCATGACCCGTATCACGCGCGGGCCCCGTCGACCAGGTGAGCTCCCCGGGGCCCCGGATCGCAAAAATTTGCGCGCGGCCTTCACATCGGATCCGGCGGCCGGGTCTACCCCTTCGACATGAGAACGTCACGACATGCAGGAGGCGACGCAAGCGCCCGATGCATGACGATGACGATATCTGGTCAGGGGTTCAGTGCCACGGTGCGTGG
>DASWRS010000284.1:0-37726 GCA_036403075.1 Kofleriaceae bacterium | reverse complement strand
GGCTCAGCACCACCGCGCGCTCGCGGGCCGGCGGCTCCTCCGCCGTCACGCGCTGCACCGCGCTCCCGACGAACCCCGGCAGCGCGAAGCTCGCCAGGGCCGACCACAGCTGCGCGAGAAACTCCCGCGGCTCCGTCGACGCCGCGTCCGGTGGCAGCGGCAGCGCGTGCACCCGGCGCAGCGTCCGCCCCAGCAGCGCCAGCGCTGCCTGCCGCGTCTCCGGCGTCGCGAACAGCGCCGGAAACGACCGGTCGGCCACGAAGGCGCTCACGATCGCGCGCCGCTCGTCATCGACATGGACCACCCGGGGCGCCAGCCCGGCGTCGGCGGCCCGTCGATAGCTGCGCACCTTGCCGTGCCACGCCTCCACCGGCTCGACTTCCGCCGCGACCTTCAGCACGAACGTCTGCCCCGCGGCCTCCACGCGGTAGACCCCAGCCCCCGACGCCCCGACCGCGATCCGGTCGATCGTCGTGGCAGGCCCCTGCAGCTCCGGCGGCAAGCAAGCTTCCAGGTTCATGATGGCCTCCAGCACAATCGTCCCGCATCCATAGCGGCCCCGCGCCGCGCTGGCAATGCCGCGCTCGTCCGGGTGAAGCTCAGCGCGAGCCGGCGAGCGGAAGCGCGAGGTGCAACGCGAGCGCCCGATCGATATCGTCCAGCGTCTCGGGCGCGACCTTTCCGGCACGCCGGGTGACCCGCGCGCGGTCGTACGTCATGACCATCGATGCGTTGGCGACGCGGGCTTCGCGGAGCGTGGACCGAGGCTGGCGAAGATCGGCCATGTACGCCCGCCCGGCACGCTCGGCGCTGTACGCCTGCGTAGGCACGACCGTGATCGCCTGGCCGAAGCGGTTCGCGATGTTGTTGGAGACCACCACGCACGTACGCGTCTTCCGGGGCTCGGCGCCGACGGACGGGTCGCAGCAGATCCACAGGATGTCGCCGCGGACGATCGGCGGCTCCGGCAGCGCGTCATCAGGACGCTGGGCCCGCCGGCGTTCACGCTTCTTCATCGTCCAGCAGCTCCAGCTGTGCGGCCTCCAGGTCCTGCAACAGCTGACGGGCATCGCTCCGGCCCGCCGCATAGTCGCAGGCAAGCTTGCGCTCTCGCTCCACCGCCTCTCGCCGCGCGATCGCTTCGCGGATCAGCTCCCGGGCGAGCGCGGCGCGCGGCTTGCCTTCGCGGCGCGCGTGGCGGGCGAGCGCCCCGGACGTGCTTTCATCGAGTGTCAAGTTCAGCCGCTCCACGACACGCATGGTAGCACGCGGAGACGTGCTGCATCAGCACACACCTGCGTCAAGGGGTCGCGCGATGCCGCTCTTTTGCTCGAAGCATCGCCCGTCTGCCGCAGCGCCGACATCGCCGTGGCGTCATCGAACACGGCGTCGATCTTCGGCGGCGGCCTTGTAGAGTCATCCCGGACAACTTGAAGGCCGCGGTGATCCGCGCCGCGTTCAGCGTCGCCGGAGCGGCGAGCCTGAACCGCAGCTACCGCGAGCTCGCGCGGCACGACGGGATCAAGACCGCTCCCACAGCGACCCCCAGCGGCGCTCGCCGGCCCGCGCGCCCGGCGCGGCGGCAGCCCCCGCCGGCGTGAATGTCGCGCCGGTAGTTGGCTGGCGATGGGATAGCCCGATAGCTCAGCCCTGGTCTCTCGACGTCTCCGTGCTCGCATCCGAGGGACCGGCATCGGAGGACGCGCGTGGCACCTCATTGTGCTTCCAGGCCGGCCAGCTCTCGACCTCGGCCTTGGCCCTCTTGGCGGTCTCCCACAGCGCCCGGGTCTCGTCGTCGTCGATCCGGATCTCGAGCTTAATGCAACGGCGACGCCTGCGAGCGCCATCCGCGGACGCCCGCTGCCCGGCCAGGTTGCACATAGTGAGCACAGGCCGCGCGGGCCGGGCGGAGGCGAACGCAGGTCATCGCTGGCTCGTCCGCTCCCCGTCATGCACCGTCGCGAGCGGGTGTTTTACCTCGGTGTTAATTCTGACATGCGAAATCAAATGTAGTCCGCGTGGTGCTACGACTGCCCCCCGCGACTCCATTCAGCTCGGAATAGCCAAGGTTGCGAATCGTCTGAGCAGAGATCTTCAATGCTTTCTTCTGTTCTTTCTGTTCTCTCTTCACAACGTTCCTCCGTGAACCGTGCCTCAACTTGAGAAGCATCAGCACAATTGCCGAATGCCTCTGTCGTCAACAATGACATTATAGTGAGCAGCAATTGGATACTGCAAAAATTGCAGCAAGAAGGGTCACCGCGCCGACCACTTCAACACTCGTGTACCTATCTGTGTAAGCTGGCGCAGCAAAGCTGCCGCCGCGCGCCGTCCGGCGGCGATCCGCGTCATGCAGATATCGCGATCGAGGTGGCCGTCTCAGGGCGGAACTGCAAGGTACCATTGACGCAGTGATCGTCCTCGGGCCCTCGCAATCCACCTGCAGGAACCGATTTGTCCGAGTAGTCTCGGCACAGGTTATCGCCTCTAAATGCGCGAGAGATCGGTGCCACCTGTACAGCTCGTGAGAGCGGCCGACGCGGGTTTGGCAACGCTCGCCAATGCTATAAGGAACGCAGCTATCGCACTGCGAATAGATTCCACACCAACCCATGCCGACCTCCCACGAGAGTGGGGTTACCATTGAGTACTATCGATGTCAAGAGCAGAGGCAACGAGCTCACCTGCCAAGCCATTCACCCGCCTTGGCCGCCGCGGGTCGGTCGCCGCCCGCCCGGTTGTGTGGTGTCGCCTCCCGGTTGTCGCGCGGACGACTTCGACCGATGCACCGAGAACCGGAGCTGATGCCGAAACGGGACGAACACCTCCGCAGATACCACGGCAGCAGCAGATCGACGAGCAGGTGCAAGTGCAGCTCGGCGAGTGCGGAGCCTGCGTATTCCAGCACTGGCCACGACACGCCGCAGCTTCGATTCCAGGCCGGCGCGATCATGCGGCAGCCGCAGTACGCGCTGCCGGCGCAGAATCAGGCGGGCAGCGTTGTAATCGCTGGCTCGGAGCATGTTGAGGTTGGCGTCCTCGCGCTCTCCGCGAGGCCCGTAGAACAGATCAGCCCGGCCGCATGCGCGGAGCAGTCGCCCGGACACATGCATCGCGGCCAGGTCGTAAGCCAACCAAGCCCGTGGGCCATCCTCGATGTAGGGGTTCATCCCGAACCCCCCCATGCCGATCCGGGCTGGCGGGACAGTGAGTAAGTGGCCAAGCTCGTGGGAGTGGCGCCACGCGAGAGTGATCCGATCATGGCGATCAAGCGAGTCCGGGTGCCGCGACGCAGCCGGCACGTAGCGATCGCAGAGCTCGCGTAAGTCCGCGAGGGTTAGGCGCAGAGCGGCGCCGGCTTGGCTCGCGTCCACGAGTTGAGATTAAATCACCCGTACGACATCTGGCGTCCGGTTGACAGTAGACGCCGACGTCGACGGATCCGATCGGCGTCGTGATCCTCGGCCGGTGGCACGGAGCTGTTCGCAGTGCCCGCGCGAGGACGTAGCGCGAGCTGCGGGCGGCGTTCGCCGCGATCGCGCCGCTTTGATCCCAATGATTTCCGTGATCCCAGAGGGACTCGAACCCCCGACCTGCGCTTTAGGAAAGCGCCGCTCTGATCCAGCTGAGCTATGGGACCGGACCGCGCAGAATCTGCCCGAGGGCTCCGCGGTGCGCAAGTCTGCTACCCACGAACCTAGTGATTCATCTGAGTTACCCCGCAGTTTACCCATGGCAGAAAACTTCAGGGAGCCTGGCCCGGCCGCTGGTCTAGAGTGGACCGCATGGATGTACGTACCGTCGGTGGCCGGTACGCGATCGACGGCCAGCTGGGCGAGGGCGGCATGGGCCAGGTCTATCGCGCGCGCCACCTCCAGCTCGGCAAGGCGTTCGCGCTGAAGATCATCTCGCCGACATTCGCGCTCGACGGCGCCGCGCGGGCGCGCTTCAACGAGGAGGCCAAGCTCGCCAGCGAGATCTCGCACCCCAACCTCGTGTCGGTGGTCGACTTCGGCGAGGACGCGCAGTTCGGCGCGTACATGGTGATGGAGCTCGTCGAGGGCGAGCCGCTGATCGGCCAGCACGCGGCGCCGATGGCGGTCCGGCGCGCGTGCGACGTCCTCGCGCAGATCGCCGACGCGCTCGATCACATCCACCGCCGCGGCATCGTCCATGGCGACGTCAAGGCCGAGAACATCATGCTGACGCTCGAGGCCACCGGGGCACAGCGGCGGCGGATCGCGCGGCTGCTCGACTTCGGGCTCGCCCGGCGGTCGGGCGGCGACGCCGACGACCAGCTGAACGGCAGCCCGCACTACCTGGCGCCGGAGCGCGCCGGCGGCGGCCCGCCCAGCGTCGCGGCCGACCTCTACGCGCTCGGCGTGGTCGGCTACCTGCTGCTCACCGGCACCCTGCCGTTCGACGGCAGCGTGCTCGATGTCCTGACGGCGCACCTCAACCGCGAGGTGCCGGCGCTGGCGCAGCGCCGCGGCGAGGCGATCGATCCGGTGGTCGAGCAGCTGATCCTGCGCGCGCTCGCCAAGGATCCGGCCCGGCGCCACGGCTCGGCCGCGGCGTTTCGCGCCGAGCTCGGCGCGGCGATGGACGTGCTCGAGCTGGTCCGGCGGCGGCGGCCGAGCGGGCCGGCGGTGGCGCCCAGCCGGCGCGACGCGACGCTGGCCTCGGCGTTCGAGCGCTCGCGCGTCGCCCAGGCGCTGATGTCGCTCGACGGTGACATCGTGCTCGCGAACAAGAGCTTCGCGCGGCTGCTCGGCGTCGAGACCCCGGTCGAGGGGCTCAATGTCCGCGAGACGACGCTCGCAATGCTGGTCCCCGGGTTCGCCCGCGCCGTCCGCGCCGCGCACGACAGCGGCCAGCCGTGCGAGCGCCGCGCGCGCGTGTTCCGCGGCAGCGATGCGCCCGCGCTCGAGCTGACGCTGTGGTTCTCGCCGTTCGGCGCCCCCGGGCTCGAGGTCCACCTGCTGATCCGGGTCGAGGAAGCCGACGCGCGCCGGCGCGACGACTGAGCGACGACCGAGCCGCGAGCCCGGTTACTTGCCGCCGGGGGCCGGAGGGCGATCGCTCAGGTGGCCGAGGCAGTCGAGCAGCGGCGCGCACCGGGTCTCCTCGTGAAAGCAGACCTCGAGCACGCGAATCTGGCGCGACGAGTAGCTCGCCCCCTTGCAGGCCTTGTCGAACTCCTCGGTGTGCTTGCGCTGCACCGCCGCGGCGGTGTCGGCGTCGAACTGGCGCTGGTCGATCTTGCCGGCCGCGAGCCGCGCCCGGGCGTCCTCGACCGCGCACGCGGTGATCCGGGGGCCGAGCTGCTGGCAGGCGGCGTCGCGGCGTTGCTCGATCGGCGTGCGCGCGTCATGGGCGGGCGGTGGCGCCGGCGCCGCGGGGTGTTGCTCGGTCGCGGCCGCCGCGCCGTCGCCCGTGGCCGGCCGTTGCGGGCCACCACAGGCCGCCGCGCCGAGCCAGACCGCCCAGGCCAGCGCGCCGGCCCGGCGCCGGCCGCGGCTAGTGCGTGGTCCGGTCACCTTCGGTGCCCTCGTCGTCGAGTGGCGCGAGGCAGCGCGCCTCGAGCTCGTTCACGGTGCTCGCCGCGGCGATGCACGCCGTGACCTTGGCCGGCGCCTTCGCGCAGTCGGTCATGACCATGGCGGTGTTGTCGGCGACCGCCTCGTCGACCCGGGCGGGCTCGCGGGTGCGTGCCTCGGCGCGATACAGCTGCTCGACCTTGCCGCGCACGGAGTCGCAGCCGGTGCCGGCCGCGGCGCCGCCGGTGACCGGGGCTACCGGCTTGCCGGAGCAGCCGCACGCGAGCACCGCCGGGATCAGCCACCTCACCGCTACGAGCCTATCACCACGTGGAAGCCCTCGAGCGCCCAGGGCGGCTGGTTGACCCGGCCACGGTCGGTGAGATCGAGGTGCATCGGCGTGATGCTGTTCCAGCCCCGCGCGATCGCGACGCAGTCGGTGCCCTCGACGTCGTCATGGCCCGCCGGGCCGCCGCCGACCCAGTAGTACGGCCGGCCGCGCGGATCGCGGCGCTCGGCGACGTCGTCGGAGTACAGCCGCCGGCCCAGCACCGTCCACTGGTAGCCTTCGCTCGGCGCCGGCGGCATGTTGACGTTCAGCACGGTGCCCGCCGGGATCGGCTCGGCGACGGCGGCGCGCACGACCGCCGCGGCGAACCGGATCGCGCGGTCGGGGTCCTCGGCGCGCGGCGCGAGCGAGCAGGCGATGCCCGCGGCGCCGCGCAGCGCGCCCTCGACGGCGGCGGCGACCGTCCCCGAGTAGAACACGTCGCTGCCGAGGTTGTAGCCATCGTTGACGCCGGACACGACGACCGCGGGCTGGCGGTCGCACAGCTTGAGGATGCCCAGGTAGACGCAGTCGACCGGCGTACCCGACAGCGCGAACCGGCGCGGCCGGACCTCGGTGAGCCGCAGCGGCTTGTGCAGCGTGATCGCGTGCGACGCCGCCGAGCGCTGCCGCTCGGGCGCGACCACCAGGACATCGGCGAAGTCCTCGATCAGCGTGGCGAGCGCGTTCAGGTGCGGCGCATCGATGCCGTCGTCGTTGCTGCAGAGGACCAGAGGCCGGGGCATGTCCGGGTCGCAAAAAAGGAGGCCGATCGCTGGGGCGATCGGCCGTGTTCGTCGAGGCGACAGGATTTGAACCTGCGACCCCCAGACCCCCAGTCTGGTGCGCTACCAGGCTGCGCTACGCCTCGATCGAAGGCAGCAAGGGTCTATCCGATCCGGTCCAGCGCGTCAACCGAGGCCCGCCCCATAGGACAGGGTGCCCGGTCCGGCTCAGACCGGCGGCAGACCGTTGAGGATGTTCTTGAGTACCTGGCTGGGCTTGAACGTCAGGACGCGGCGCGCCGGGATCAAGATCGGCACCGCGCGCTGCGGATCGCGGCCCATCCGGTCCTTCTTGTCGCGGACCACGAAGTTGCCGAAGCCCGAGATCTTGATCTTCTCGCCGCGCTCGAGCGTCTCCTTGACGACGTTGAACACGGTCTCGACGATCTCCGCCGCTTCCTTCTTCGAGAACCCGCCCACCTTTTCGTAGACCGCCTCGATGATGTCGGCCTTGGTCATTCGCGCCATAGGCCTCCACGGTAGCACGAAATCCCCGCGCTGCCGCAATAACCCCATGGAATTGCTGCGATCCCGGTTGACTCAATGGACGATTGGGCTAACCGGCGTCCCGCCGCCGCTCGGCCGCGGGACCGAGACCGCTTCAGCGCCGCGGCCGGCATGCCGTGCGTCGCTGGCGCCGCCGGTGGCCCGCCTGCCACGCCCCTCCGCGCCCTTTCCCTCCGGCCCTCCCCCGGACCGGCTCGGGATCTCACCGGGGGCGTTCGCACGTCGTGGGCGGCGACCTGGAAGCCAGGTACCGGACGGAGGCCCGCCGTGAAGACCACAACCCCACCCGGAACCCCACCCGGCGGGCGTCCGGATCGCAACCGACGGTGCATGCACCCGCGCGCGGATCGCGGATCAGCCGCGCAGGCACACGCCGCAATCGCAGAAGCTGGGCAGCACACGCCGGCGCGGTCGCGAAGCGATCGCGGATCGTGGATCGCGGATCGCGGATCAGCCGCGCAGGCACACGCCGCAGATCGCAGAAGCTGGGCAGCACACGCCGGCGCGGTCGCGAAGCGATCGCCGATCAGCCGCGCAGCCATGCGCCGCAGATCGCAGAAGCCGGGCAGCGCACGACCGCGCGATCTGCGATCAACGCGCGTGCGCACCGGCGTGGGTCGTCGCGAGCCGACGAAGGCACACACCGCGCGCCGTGGTCCGCGCGACATCGATCGCCGCACGCCACGATCACGCAGCGCCGCGGAGTGTGACGAGGCTGCATCAGGAATTTGTGGCGCGCATAGCGCACTCGGTGCGCCAAGCTCGCATCACGTGCGAGCGCGGTCACATCGTCGCGCACGCGATCTCGTGATTTTCGTAGACCTCGGTGCGCGTCGATGCGCCGAATGGCACTCGTGCATAGTGCAGCGTTCGTACCAATGTGCAGATTGTCGGGTCGCAAATCGGTTCTACGTGACCGCGTCGTCCGTCGCGGCGATACTGCAGTCATGGTGGACGAGCTCCTCAGCGGCCGCGTCACCTCGTTCCGCCGCGAACAAGGCTTTGGCGTGATCACCCTCGACGATGGTCGGGACGTCAAGTTCGACGCCTCGGACTGCACGATGGTCCCCGAAGAAGGCGCCGCGGTGCGGCTGCGGATCGGCCCGGCCCGATGGGGCGGCGGCGTCAAGGCGCTCCACATCGAACCGCGCGGCTCGTCCACGCTGTTCGTGCCGGCATCGCCGCCCACGCTCGACGAGCAGATCGCGGCGCTGCAGCGCGAGCACCTGGTCGGCTCGCTCAGCGAGCACGTGATGGCGCAGCTGTCCGCCGACCGGTTCGGCGGCCGGATCGTCGACGCGGCGCTGATCGACGTGCTCGACGCGTTCTACAGCGCCGACGTCGGGCGCGCCCGCCACGACGGCTACCTGCGGTTCGCGGACGCGCCGGCCGCCGGCGACATCGCCGCGATCGCGGTGGCGCTCCCTGGCATCACCCTGCCCCGCCCGACCGGCCCGTGCTCCGCCGGCGACCTCGTGGCGGTGGTCAACCGCGCGCTCGAGGCCGCCCGCGACCCGCGCCGGCTGTACCCGCTCGAGACCGGCGGCACCTGGCGCGCGTACGTCGTGCTCCACGCCGAGCGCGCGAAGCGGCTGGCGAAGATCCTGCCGTTCGCTTGACCCACGTCGCGACCGGCGCGCGCGGCGCCGCTACTCCGGGAAGTGCGCCTGGCGCTGGCCGATCGGCGTGTGCGCCGCGATCGCCGCGATCGCCTGCTCGGCGCGCTGGCGCCACGGGTCGCGCGCCGCGTACATCCGCAGGAAGCGCTCGAGCTGGGTGTGGGCCGCGGCATCGTGGCCGAGCGCGAACTCGGCCATGCCGGCGTGGAACACCGCCATGTAGTTGCCGGGCCAGAACTCCACGACCAGCGCCATGATCGGCCCGGCGGATTCGTCATCGCCGCGGTCGGCGATCGGATGCGCGACGCTGAACACCCGGGCGATCGCCTGCGAGCGCGCCGTGTCGCCCATCGCGCGCAGCATCGCGCGTGCGCGGTCGAGCTTGCCCGCGACCGCCAGGCAGGTCACGCGATCCACATCGGCCATCGCCGGCGCGCGGATGACCTCCTCGACCTCGAGCGCCGTGCAGCCCCGCAGCACCACGGGCGCGGCAGGCGCGGCCGCCGCCCGCGGCTCCGGGCGCACCCAGCGATCCCACGCGATCACGCCGAGCGCGAACGCCACGGTGGCAACGAGCGCGAGCGCGAACACCGGCCGCATCCGGGCCACCGGCCGCGCGACCTGTGGCTTGAAGCTCGGCATCCGCGCGCCGTCTCCCGGCGGTCCGACGGCAGGAGGTGCAGATGAATCGCCAGGCTGGTCCATCGATCCATCATCGCATGGCGGCCCGATCGGCGACGCGATTTCCGCGTGAGGGCCCGCACCGACAGGTCGCAGCCGCTCGTACTCGCCCGGCGGCTGCCGTGCCGGGCGGCGGCTCAGCGGCGCTGTGCCGGCAGGTTCTCGAGTAGCCGGCCAACGATCGCCTCGTGGGCCTTGTCGACCTCGATGTCGGTCAGCGTGCGGTCCGGCGAGCGGTACTCGATCGACCACAGCATGCTCTTCTTGCCGTCGCCGAGCTTGGGGTCGCGGTAGTCCTCGAGCAGCCGGATCCGCTGGACCAGCGGCTCGGCGACCTGCTCGACGACCTCGATCACGCGGGCGGACGGCAGCTCGGCATCGAGCAGCAGCGAGACGTCGCGGGTCGAGCCGGGGAACCGCGGGATCGGCTGCATCTGGGCCGGGCCGGCGAGCGGCAAGCGCTCGAGCTCGAGGTCGAACGCGAACACCGCGCCGTCGATGCCGAGGCGCTTGCGGGCGTCGGGATGGACCTCGCCGAACCAGCCGATCACGTTGTTGTCGTGCACGATCTCGCCGGCGACGCCGGGGTGGAGGTAGGCGACGCTGCGGGTGGCGCGGATGCGCAGCGGGAGCTCGCCCGCGACGGCGCGGATCGCGACCAGCGCGAGCGCCTTGGCATCGAACACGTCCCACGGTACGCCGGGGCCGATCTGGCCCGGGCGGCGCCCGGCGAGCACGGCCGCGGCCCAGGTCGGCTCGTCGGCGAGCTCGCGGATCGGCCGCTCGGTCATGCCCTCACCGCGGCGCAGGAACACGCTGCCGACCTCGAACAGCGCGACGTCGGGGCGGCCGTAGCTCTGGTTGCGCGCGACCGCCGCGAGCAGGTTCGGCAACAGCGACGTGCGCATCACGCTCTGATCGGTGGTCATCGGGTTGCGCAGCGCGATCGGCTGCGCGCGCCGCTCGGTCGCGGAGATGCCGAGCGCGAGGCAGCGCGCCATCGACTGGAAGGCGTAGGTGATCGCCTCGCTGGCGCCGGTGGCCGCGAGCGCCTGGCGGGTGGCGTCGCCGCGATCGCGCGGCCGCACGCCGGGGGCCTGGCGCAGCGGCGGCAGGGTCGACGGCACCTGCTCGTAGCCGACGACGCGCAGGATCTCCTCGATGACATCGACCTCGCGGGCGACGTCGGCGCGCGCCGACGGCGGGGTGATCGACAGCGTGCCGGAGTCAGCGACCGCACCGCCGACGACCGCGCCGCCGGCGACCTCGAAGCCGAGCCGCTCGAGCGCGTTGCGGCAGGTCGCGGCGTCGAGCGCAACGCCGGTCAGCATCTGCACGCGCGGCAGCCGCACGGCGATCGCGGCCGGCCGCCGGCGCGCCGGGTAGGCATCGACCAGCTCGCCCAGGACCCGGCCGCCACCGAGCAGGCACATCAGCCGCGCGGTCCGCGCAGAGGCCAGCGCCGCGAGCTCGGGGTCGACGCCGCGCTCGAAGCGGTGCGACGCCTCGGAGTGCAGGCCGAGCCGGCGGGCCGTCCGGCGCACGGACAGCGGCTGGAAGCTCGCGGACTCGAGCAGGACGCGCGTGGTGCGCTCGGTGACCTCGGTGTCGAGGCCGCCCATCACGCCGGCGAGCGCCACGCCGCGCAGGCCGTCGCGGATCACGAGGTCCTCGGGCACGAGCGTGCGCTCGACACCGTCGAGCGTGACGAACCGCTCGCCGTCGGCGGCGGGCGACACGCCGATCTCGCCGGAGGTCAGGGTGTGGGCGTCGAACGCGTGCAGCGGCTGGCCGAGCTCGAACAGCACGTAGTTCGTCGCATCGACCAGGTTCGAGATCGGCCGGACACCGACGTTGCGCAGGCGCTGCGCGATCCGCCGCGGCGACGGCGCGACCGCCAGGCCATCGATCACGCGCGCGGTGTAGCGCGGGCAGGTCCTGGGATCGGTGATCGCGATCCGGAGCGGCGGCCGATCGCCGGACGCGCGCAGCTCGGATAGATCGACGCTGGGCAGGACGACCTTGCCGCCCAGCATCGCGACCAGCTCGCGGGCGATGCCGACGTGGCCGAGCACGTCGCCGCGGTTGGCCGGCGCGTTGACCTCGAGCAGCCAGTCGTCGAGGCCGAGCGCGCGCTGCGCCGGTGCGCCCAGCGGCGTGCGATCGTCGTCGTCGAGCACGATGATGCCGGCGTGATCGTCGCCGATGCCGAGCTCGTCCTCGGCGCACAGCATGCCCGGCGACACGACGCCCTTGACCGGCTTGGCGCCCAGCGTGATCGTGCCGCCGTCGGGTTCCGGCAAGGTCGCGCCGATCTGCGCCCACAGCACCTTGTGCCCCGGCGCCGGCACGTTGTTGGCGCCGCACACCACGCGCGTGGCCGCCCCGCCGCGCTCGGTGATGACGTCGACCAGGGTCAGCTTCTCGGCCTGCGGGTGCGGCTGCTTGCCGACGACCTCGGCGACCACGACGCCGCCAAACCCGGCGCCCAGGTTGGTGAGGCCCTCGATCTCGAGGCCGCCGCGGGTCAGCGCGCGCGCGCCCTCCTCGGCGGTCGGCTGGCGATCGAGGTCGCACAGCTCGAGGAGCCAGCTCCACAGGACCTTCATCTAAAACTGCTCCAGGAAGCGAATGTCGCCTTCGTAGTAGAACTTGATGTCGTTGACGCCGTGGCGCAGCATCGCCATGCGCTCGAGGCCCATGCCGAACGCGAACCCGGTGTACTTCTCCGGGTCGATGTTGCAGTGGCCGAACACCTCGGGATCGACCATGCCGGCGCCGCCGATCTCGACCCAGCCGGTGCCCTTGCACAGCCGGCAGCCGCTGCCCATGCAGAAGCTGCACTGCATGTCGACCTCGGCGCCCGGCTCGACGAACGGGAAGTAGCTCGGCCGCAGACGGATGCCCAGGTCGCGGGCGAAGAACCGCTTCACGAAGTGCAGCAGCGCGCCCTTGAGATCGGCGAACGACAGGCCCTCGTCGACCGCCAGGCCCTCGAGCTGGGTGAACATCGGCGAGTGCGTCGGATCGTCGTCGCGGCGGTAGACGTGGCCCGGCGCGACGATGCGGATCGGCGGCGTCTGGGTCAGCATCGTGCGGACCTGCACCGGCGAGGTGTGGGTCCGCAGCACGATGTCCTCGGACACGTAGAACGTGTCCTGCATGTCGCGCGCGGGGTGGTCCTTGGGGATCGCGAGCGCCTCGAACGTGTGCCAGTCGGTCTCGATCTGCGGGCCATCGGCGACGACGAAGCCGAGCTCGGCGAAGATCTCGATCGCCTCGAGCCGGACCTGGGTCAGGAGGTGCAGGTGACCGCCGCCGACCGGCCGTGCCGGCAGCGTGATGTCGACCGTGCGCGCCAGATCGACCTTGCCGGCCGCGTCGGCGAGCTCGCCGAGCCGGGCCGCGACCCGGTCCTCGATCGCCTGCTTGACCTTGTTGGCCGTGGCGCCGACGGCGGGCCGGTCGCCCGCGGGCAGCCGGCCGAGCTCCTTCATGACCTCGGACAGCTTGCCCTTCTTGCCCAGGAAGCCGGCCTGCGCCGCGCGGATGCCCTGCTCGTCACCGAGCGGCGCGATCACGGCGGCGAACTCGTCCCCGAGGCGTTCGAGGTTGGCGATCAGATCACTGGCAGTCGGCATCGTGGTCACTCGCTTGCCGAGGCGCCCCGGCGCTGTGCTCGCTCAAAAGCAAATCGGCGACTCTTTCGGAGCCGCCGTTCGTCATCCCTCGTCCCTTCGAGGCCTTCGTCCAGCGACTCGCTATGCGCTTGCGATCTTCTGAAACGCGACCGGGTCGCTGATCGCGATCTCGGCGAGCATCTTGCGGTTGAGCGCGATGCCCGAGGTGCCGAGCTTGCCCATCAGCTTCGAATAGCTCTGGCCCAGGCCACGGGCCGCGGCATTGATGCGCTGGATCCACAGCGAGCGGAAGTCCCGCTTGCGGACCTTGCGCGAGCGGTACATGTGCATCCAGGCGTGCTGCACGGCCTCGTTGGCGATCGCGTGACAGCTCGAGCGCTTGCCGCGGAAGCCGCTGGCGGCCTTGAGCACGCGGTTACGGCGGCGGCGAGCCTTGAATCCTCGTTTTGCGCGGGGCATGGCGAAATCCTTACTCCTTGTACGGCAGGAGCTTCTCGATCTGGTGGTGATGCGCGTCGGGCACGTATGCGCTGTTGCGCGCCTGGCGCTTGCGCTTCTTGGTGCGTCCCGTGAGCAAGTGCCGCTTGAACACGTGCGCGAACTTGAACTTGCCGGTGGCGGTGCGCTTGAACCGCTTCTTCGCGCCGGAATGTGTCTTGACCTTGGGCATGGTGCTTCCGCCGAACGGAGGGTGAGTCTTATGCCCCAGCGTTCAGGCAAAGACAAGCGATTTCGCGGTGAAATGCGGCGCCAAGTCTGCAGAACCCCGCGCGAGACGTGACAACGAGGCGACCGCCGGTGGGAGCAGGACCCGCGAAGCAGGCCGGGACGGCTTCCAGGCCCACGCGGCCGCCATCCGGCCGGACCGCGATCCAGGTCGACGATCCCGAGGCGAGCACGCCGGCTCGTCGGGGGCGCGCGCACGCCGGCCACAGGCATCAGGACACCAGACGCCGCTATCGATCGGCGGCGCGGGCCGCACGCATCGGCATCCACCTGCGATCGGCGATGCCCTGCGCGAGCAGCCCGCGAAGGATGCGGCATGAGGCTCCCGCTGGCCTCGGGATCGCGTCCCGGCAGCCGGCGCGCTTGCGCGGCAACCAGTCAGCTCGGGGTCAGGCCTTGGCGACCTCGTCCGCCGCGCCGTCGGCCTCGGCGTCCTCGTCGTCGTCATCATCCTCGACGTCGGCGTTGATCGCGTCCTCGTCGAGCTCTTCGTCCTCGGCCTCGACCTCCGGCGGGCGCTTGGCCCCGGGCTGGTCCTTCTTCTGCGCGACCGCAGCGAGCTGCGCGGCCGCGGCGGCGGCCTTGCGGGCCTCCTGCGCCTTGCGCACCACGCCCGGCTTGGGCGCGATCACCATGATCATGCGGCGGCCTTCCATGTTGGGGGTCGCCTCGACCGTCGCGATGTCGGAGCACAGCTCGACGACGCGATTGAGCACCTTCATGCCGGTCTGCGGGTGCGTGATCTCGCGGCCGCGGAACACCACGGCGAGCCGGACCTTGTTGCCGCCCTCGAGGAAGCGACGGACATGCTTCACCTTGAAGTCCATGTCGTGCTCCTCGGTCTTGGGGCGGAACTTGATCTCCTTGGTCTCAACCGTCGAGGCCTTCTTGCGCTGCTGCTGCTTCTTCTTCGCTTCCTCGTACTTGTACTTGCCGTAATCCATGATCCGGCAGACCGGAGGAAACGCGCGCGGCGAGATCTCGACCAGATCGAGACCACGCTCCTCGGCGAGCCGCAGCGCTTCGTGCGTCGGCATGATGCCGAGCTGCTCTTCCTCCAGGATGACCCGGATCTCCGGAACGCGAATTCGATGGTTGATGCGGAGGCCCTGCTCGGGGCGACGGCGATCAAAGCGTCCAGGCGGCCGACCGTTCATTGGATCACGTCACTCATGCACATGTGTCTCTGCGAACTCCTTCTGCAACCAGGCAGGCGCGTGTTGTACCCCGGTCCAAGTGGGGGTGGGAGCCCGATGTTGCGAAAATCGGGTGACAGGGTGCTCCCACACCTACACGGCCTCAGCGCGCTCCGGACGGCGAGATTGCGAGGCCGCCATCAGGTCTGTCGGGCTCACGTCGGCCCGGATCGCAGCCGTGCGCTGTTGGCGATGTGCGCCGACGAGCCACGCGGCACGGGACGACCGAGCGACGCGGATCCGCGCCGAGGAGGATCTGGTTCGATCGGGTCCGCCGAAACGAGACACGCCGTGACGCTGCGGGAGGCGATCCCCACGCAGCGCACGGCGCGCTCGCGAACCACTGCGCCGAGCTTACCGAGCTCGCTCCGCGCGTGGATCCGGTGCGACGGTGTCCTCCGAGATCGATTCGCCACCGGTCAACATCCCGGTGATGACCCGTCCTCGAAAATTCCCCTGCCCCTCCTCGGCGGCGGCGTCCCGCCAGCGCACCGTGTGCCAGCTCCCGACCGTCTTCAGCTTCGTGATCGACATAGACCTCCTTGGGCCGTTGGGATGGCCCGCCGAACGCGTTGCATCGCGCATACCGCCAGCGGCGCGCCTCTCGTCGCGCAGTTATGCCTGCCGGTCGCATCCTCCAGGATGCGAGCCGCACCCTGGCGTCGACGCCGATCCCGGCCCGTGTCTGTGCACCGCCGAGGATCACGCATGCGGGCCCGATCGCGCAGCGCCATGCGCAAGACACTCACCGCCGGGTCCCGCGCCTTCCTCCGTTCTCGGTCATCCTGATCCTGCCGTCGGCATAGAGATGAACGATCATCGGAGCTTGATAGCGAGACACGAGCCGCTTCAGGGCTGGGTAGGCTCTGAGTAGCATGTGCGCCATCACCTCGCCGCGAAGCCCTCCGCCGCGGAGGACCACCAGGATCGCCCCGGCTTCGTGGATCGCGGCACGCTCGGCCGGGCGATGCCGCATCCGCCCGTCGCGGGTTGCGATCGCCCAGCCGCGCGCCGCCACGACCGGCAGCCACGCGGCATCTTCGGTAGCGCGATCGATCTCTTCGCTCAACCGGCGGATCGGGACCCCCGCCGCGAGCAGCGCGTCGGCCACCGAATCACCATCGAGGTTCTCGTCGAGAAAGACGATCAGTTCGGGCTCAGGCGGCCGCCGCGCCATGCAAGCCCCAGCGCAGCGCAACCTCGACCTGATCCCGGGACAGCTTGTAATCCTTGGCCAGCAGGTGGATCGAGTCTCCGGCCTTGAACCGGTCGGCGATGACCTCGACCGTCAAGCTACGATCGGCGATCGTCGGCCGACCAAACGCGCGCCGCGGATCGATCGACACGATCTTGCTCTCCTCGGGATCCACGATCCATGGATAGACCCGGGACGGTTGGCCGGCGCCATCGCGCTCGACGCGCCGCAGGCTACCTTCGAGTACCTCGCGCATCGCCACCTGGCCGCCCTTGATCGCATCCACGAGCTTGCCCGAGCGCTCGACGAACAGGCCAACGCCATCGGTCTGGAACAGCTGGGTCAAGAGCGGTCGGTTCCCGCCGATCCAGTCCAGGCCCTGCCGCACGCGAGACATCGGCAGCGAGAATCGCCGCGTCAACGACGCGAGCACATATGCCTCGACGAAGTTGTTGAACGTGAGCAACCCCGTCCGGTGCGGCTTGAGCAGCGCCTTGAATATCCGCGGCTTGCCGTGCACGGTGTAGCGCTGGCCCTTCACCCACGACCGCAATGTCGACATCGGGATGCTCAGGTATCCGGCGGCCTCGGCCACGGAGTACAGCGGCAACTCGCGAGGCTCGCGGCCGCCGTGGATGTCGATCACGTCTCCCATCGTCAGGACTATCCGGTGCGACCGCGCACCGCGCAACTACCCTTACTCCGGGGGATCTGTGCGGCGGCTCGGGCTGAGCATCGTCAACGCGGAGCGGGCGCTTCCGGCGATGCAGTCGGTTCTGTCGTAGGCACGCGCGGGATTGAACCGCGGACCCCTACCGTGTCAAGGTAGTGCTCTCCCACTGAGCTACGTGCCTGGGAAGGCACTTCAACTACGCGATCGAATGGAGGAAGTCAAGGCGCGACCGCCGGATCGTCAATGGCGGGCGCCGCAGCCCAGGCCCGAGCCCACCGGAGCACACGGCCCACAATCAGAACGCGGCATGGCGGAACGTGTAGAACATGTCCGCAGCCGCGACGAACCGGACACGTCCGAAGCAGGTGAACGGTGCCTCCCGGCGCGCCCGGTAGAAGAGGCCGACCTCGATGCCACTTTCGCTCGCCCGAAGGCGAGCATTGATGTCCTCGCGCGCCGGGTTCACCTCCATGTGGACCAGACGCTCCGCCGGTTGGCGACGGTTCGTGTAACCCTCAGCCAATGCGTGCCCGGACCACGACCGGGCTTGCGAACGGATCCGGCCGTGTCATCGCGGGCCAGCGATTGTGAGGCACGGTTGTCGCGGAAGGCGTGTCACCGGGAAATGCACGAGCGCCGTTCGTGGCTCATTCGAGCGTGGGTGGAGGCTCGGGCGATCGATGTTTGCCAGGTCGGGACCGGGACCGGCACGTCACAGCCGGGCAGGATCAAACGGTTGCCGGGTCGGTCAGAACGAGCGTAGGCTTATGGAGTTAGGCAACGCACTCGGGCCTCGCGCCGGTCCGATCCACCAAGAAGCATGCCGTGACATCATTGTCATGGCCGTGAGCACGTGATCCAGGTCGGCCAGGTACTCGACAAGTACGAGCTGCTCGAGCGCGTCGGGCAAGGCGGGATGGCGATCGTGTATCGCGGCATCGATCGCCAGCTCAAGCGGGTGGTCGCGATCAAGGTGCTCCACAAGCACCTCGCAGATTATCAGGAGGCGCGCGACCGGTTCGAGCGCGAGGCCCAGGCCGTGGCGAAGCTGCGCCACGAGAACATCGTGGAGATCTTCGACTACTCGGGCGCCGACGCCGCCGAGGTCGCCGGATCGAGCTACATCGTCACCGAGTTCATCGACGGCAAGACGCTGAAGCAGCAGATCACCGATCGGCCGCTCGGCTACCCCGAGGTCGGGGCGATGGTGGTGCTCCAGGTCTGCCGCGCGCTGGCGCACGCCCACGCCACCGGCATCCTGCACCGCGACGTCAAGCCCGAGAACATCATGATCCGCGGCGACGGCGTCGTGAAGCTGATGGACTTCGGGATCTCGCACATGGTGGACCTCGAGCGGCTCACGGTGACCGGGCAGCTGCTCGGCTCACCGGCGTACATGGCGCCCGAGCACGTCGAGGGCCGCCCGCTCGACTTCCGCACCGACGTGTTCGCGGCCGGCATCGTGCTGTACCAGCTCACCGTCGGCAGGCTGCCGTTCGAGGGCAAGAACCCGCACGAGGTGCTCAAGCGGATCGCCGAGTGCCGGTTCATCGATCCGCGCCAGGCCAACCCGCGGATCGGCAACCGGCTCGGCCGGATCATCCTGCGCGCGATGGCGGCGCAGCCGAGCGACCGGTTCGCGGCGATCGGCGAGATGGTGATCGCGCTCGAGGGCTACCTCGAGGAGACCGGGCTGCCGTCGGACAAGGTCCCCGGCGAGCTCGGCCGCTACTTCCAGGCGCCGGCCGCGTACGAGCAGGCGCTCAAGGAGCGGATGATCGATCACCTCACGCGGCGCGGCCAGAAGCAGCTCGCCGACGAGGACCGTGCCGCCGCGCTCGACGTGTTCGATCGCGTGCTGACGATCGATCCGCAGAACGCCCGGGTGCTCGAGATCCTCGACGGGATTCAGCGGCGCAAGCGGCGCCGGGTCAACCTGGTCGCCACCGCGGGCGCCGCGGTGCTCGCGGTGTGCGCGTGGATGATCCACCACGGCGCGCAGCCGCCGCCGGTCGAGCCGGCGCCGGAGCTCGACGCCCCGGGCGCGCCGCCGGTCGAGGCGCGCCAGATCGAGGTCGCGCACATCGAGCTGCCGGCGATCCCGGTCGACGCGGGGATCGCGGACGGCGCCGCGTTCGCCGGCCCCGAGCCCGCCGGATCGGCCGGATCCCCGGGATCCCCGGGCACCGCGGTCCGCCCCGCCCCACCGGATGCTGCCGTCGCCGCGATCGCCGGGATCCCGACGCAGATCCGGGTGTCGCCCGCCAAGGACTCCGAGTACGCGATCGGCGCGGGGCAGCGCCGGCCGGTGCCCGACGACGGCGTGATCCGGGTCGAGCTCGCCGCCGACACCGAGGTCCACGTGTTCAACCTGACCAAGTGCTGCCAGGAGGAGAGCCAGATCGTGCACCCCGGCGCCGACCTCACGATCGTGATGCCCTACCTGCCCGGGCGCCTGACCCCGCGCTGCAGCCTCAACCCGTCTGCCGAGGTCCGGATCGGCGGGGTCAGCGCCGCTCTCGACCGGGCGTTCTCGGTGCCGATCGGCGACAGCACCGACGAGACCAAGACGCTGGCGGTCGAGTTCCTCGGCGAGCACGTCGATCCGACCCCGCTCAAGGTCACGGTCGAGGCCGGCAAGAACCGCGAGGTCGAGTGCCCGGCCGCGCGCTGACCGGCCGCGGCTCGCCCGTGGCCGCTGCCGCGGCGGTGATCCGCCGGGCGCTCGCGGCGGTGGTCGCGGTCGTGGCGGTCACCGCGATCGCCGGCGCTGCCGCCGCCTCGCCCGCCCAGGACCTCGACCGCGCCCGCCAGTCGTTCCGCGAGCACGACTACGACTCGGCGCGCAAGCTCGCCACGTTCCTGCTCTATCCCGACGAGAAGCTCGCGCTGCCGGCCGACCTGGTCGAGGCCCACGTGATCCTCGGCGCGAGCGACTTCGAGACCGGGCACCGCGCCGAGGCCAAGCTCGAGTTCGAGAAGGCGCTGCAGATCCAGCCCGACAAGGTGCTGACCGACCTGCTGTTCTCCGAGGGCGCGATCCGGCTGTTCGACGAGACCAAGCTCGACATCGAGACCCGGGCCGAGCGCGACGCGCAGCTGCGCAAGCTCGCCGACGAGCGCGAGCGGATCCGCAAGTACAAGGAGAGCCTGGTGGTGGTCGAGCGCCGGTCGTTCGGCGTCAACTTCGTGCCGTTCGGCGCCGGCCAGTTCCAGAACAAGCAGCCGGTGCGCGGCGTGCTGTTCGCCGCCGGCCAGGGCATCACCGGCGGGGTCTCGGTCGGCATCTTCCTCTACCTCGCGGGCAAGTACGGCCTGCAGGCCCAGGTCCCGGTCACCGAGGGCGAGGGCGTGCGCCAGCTCGAGCAGATCGAGATCGGTACCGGGATCGCGTTCTTCGCGCTCTACGCCCTGGGCGTGGTCGATGCGCTGCGCAACTACCGGCCGCGCGTCCAGATCGAGGGCGACGACACGCTGCTGCCGCCGCTGCCCGACGCGGCGCCCGCCGCCCGGAAGCGGCCCGCCCGGACGTCGATCCGCGATCGCCTGCACCTCGCTCCGATGATCGCGCCGCACAGCGCCGGCATCGGGTTGACCTGGGAGAACGACTGATGCCCTCGCTTCGCCTCACCGCGCCCGGACACCCGCCCACGGTCTACAACCTCTACAAAAAGATCACCTCGCTCGGCTCGGGCCCCGACAACGACATCGTGCTGCCCGATCCGCTGGTGGTCGACGGCTTCGCGGTCCACTTCGACGGCCAGATGTACACCGTGCTCGCGCCCAGGAAGGCCGAGTTCGTGGTCAACGGCAAGAAGCGCGGCAAGCACAAGCTGTCGCACGACGACCGGCTCGTGCTCGGCAGCTGCGAGATGCGGTTCGCGATGATCGACGAGTCGGCGCCGCTCGAGGAGGAGGCGGCCGAGACCATCGCCGAGCTCGACGCCTACACCAAGCTCTACGAGTTCTCCGAGCGGCTGATCCACCAGCGCGACCTGTCCGAGCTGCTCGACGCGCTGATGGACGCGGTGATCGGCATCACCAACGCCGACAAGGGCTTCCTGGTCCTGCTCGAGGGCGACACGATCGACGTCAAGGTCGCGCGCAACCTCAACCGCGAGAACATCGCCGACGCGGTGTCGCAGCTGTCGGACTCGATCATCGCCAAGGTCGTGCGGTCGCGCAAGCCGGTGATCGTGTCCGACGCGATGCGCGACGACGAGTTCTCGGCCGCCAAGAGCGTCATGCAGCTCAAGGTGTCGAGCGTGATCTGCGTGCCGCTGCTCGATCGCGGCCGCCTGCTCGGCCTGATCTACGTCGGCAACGACTCGATCCGCGACCTGTTCCAGCAGGACACGCTGCGGATCCTGACCGTGTTCTCGTCCCAGGCGTCGCTGATCGTCGCCAACGCCCTGCTGCTCAACGAGCTCCGGGTCGACAACCGGCGGCTCAACGAGCGGCTCGAGCAGTACCGGTTCGGCGAGATCGTCGGGACCAGCGCGCCGATGCAGCAGGTGTTCCGCAAGGTCGAGAAGATCGCGGCGACCGACATCAGCGTGCTGATCACCGGCGAGACCGGCACCGGCAAGGAGCTGATCGCGCGCGAGATCCACACCCGCTCGCCGCGCACCGGCAAGCCGTTCGTCACGATCAACTGCGGCGCGATCCCCGAGAACCTGCTCGAGTCCGAGCTGTTCGGCCACGTCAAGGGCGCCTTCACCGGCGCGGTCGCCAACAAGCAGGGCAAGTTCCAGGCGGCGGACGGCGGCACGCTGTTCCTCGACGAGATCGGCGAGATGCCGGTCGAGCTCCAGGTCAAGATCCTGCGCGCGCTGCAGGAGCGGGTGGTGTACCGGGTCGGCGACACCCGGCCCGAGACCTGCGACATCCGCATCCTGGCCGCGACCAACCGCGATCTCGACAAGGAGATCGCCGCGGGCCGGTTCCGCGAGGACCTGTACTACCGGCTCAACGTGGTCAACGTCGAGCTGCCACCGCTGCGCCAGCGCGGCGAGGACGTGCTGGTGATCGCGCGCTATCTGCTGTCGCGCTACTCGCGCGAGTACGACGTCAAGGTCAAGGGCCTGTCGCCCAACGCCGCCGTGGCGATCCGCAAGCACGCCTGGCCCGGCAACATCCGCGAGCTCGAGAACCGGATCAAGAAGGCGATCGTGCTGTGCGAGTCGAGCGTGATCGGCCCGGACGACCTCGGGCTGACCAGCGACGTGCTGCCGCAGATCCTCACGCTCGCCGAGGCCAAGGACAAGTTCCAGCGCGACTACATCAACGAGGTCCTCGCGCTCAACAACGGCAACCGCACCAAGACCGCGCGCGACCTCGGCGTCGATCCGCGCACGGTGTTCCGCCACCTGGAGAAGGAATCCGACGACCCGGGTGATGTCGGCGCGGGTGTAACCTAGCTTACGTACGCAGGTTGACGCCGCCATGACCAGAATGTCCGAGCCGCGCAGCACGTTCCCCGAGCGATCGCGCCGTAACCCCCTGCAATCGCGGGCCGGATCGTCGCTGGCGCGGCGAGTGCAGGCCTCTGGATCGACCGTGGGGTTGGCCCTGTTGATGATCGCGCTCGTGACGCTGGTGGGATGCGTCATCCCGCCCTCGCTGCGCGTCCAGGACGATGCCGGGCTCAACTCGCCGCCGGCGATCCTGTCGATCACCAGCGACCAGCTGCAGCTCGCCGAGCCCGGGCCGGTGTTCGTCGAGCGCGGCGAGACCGCCGGCAGCATCAGCGTCTCGCTGATCGACACCGACACCACCGACATGCTGTTCGTCCGGCTGTTCGTGGATTACAACGCGCCCGAGCGCCTGCCGGCGCGGGTCAAGTGCGGCGCCGCGCCCAACATGACCGCGCGGCGCACGGCGACCTGCAACATGGCCGGACTGTGCGCGATGGCCGATATCGGCGTCCAGCGCAACCTGAGCGTCGTGGTATTCGATCGCGAACCGAGCGACGGTGGGGCCGATCCGCAGGAGATGGCTGCCGATGGGCTCTCGACCAGCCGGTTCTATTTCCTCAGCTGCCAGTTACCGCAGACATGATCGCCTTGGCCTCGCTTATGCCCCGCATGACCCGTTCTCTGCCAGCAACTCGCCGGACGCGGCGCGCCGCGCTACCTGCGCTCGTGGCCGGCCTCGCTGCCCTGGGTGGCTGCCTCAGCGTTCCCGATGGCCCGGCGCCGGAGTGCCACAGCACCGACGATTGCGACCGCGCGCACGGCGAGGTGTGCGAGGAGAACGTGTGCTGGGGCAACCCACCGGCCGGCCTGTTCGCCGCGGTGATCTCGCCGCCGAGCTCGCGACACGACCTGGTGTCGCGCGAGCTCCCGCAGGTCGCGATCCCCGACTTCGGCTGGATGGGCGACCTCGCGCTCGAGGCGCCGGTGCTGCTCGGCGGCAAGGTCGTCGCCGCGTGCACAACGCTCGCGCCGTGCGATCCGACCCCGATCGCCGCCACGATCACGGTGTCGCGGCGCTCGCAGTTCCAGGGCGGCCCCGGGTTCAAGACCGTCGTCAACGTCGACGCCGGTGACGCGTTCTCGATCCCGGTGCCGCGGACCCGGACGAACGACGACCCGTACACCGTGACGATCCTCCCCGACGCGACCCAGAAGGCCGGCGTGCGCAGCGCGGCCGAGCTGGTGCCGCCGCGGCGCATGCAGGTCTCGGTCACCGACAACACCAGCGCCGTGCCGGTCCCGCTCGGCCGCCCGGGGCTGCCGGTGATCCGGGGCACGCTGACCGACAGCCTCGGCCGCGGTCTGGCCGGCTACCGGGTCTCGGCGCTCGGTCGCTGGGACCCGACCGCGCAGCCGACCGAGGTCTCGACCGTGGCCTACACCGACGCGCAGGGCGCGTACGCCGTGACGCTGTCCGACGAGCTCGCCGGGCCGGTCGAGCTCGTCGCGCGGCCGGTCAGCCCGCCCGACAAGCCCGTGGTCGCGCCCACGCTGCACGTCGGCGACATCGACGCGACGCAGTCGTCGCAGCACGACGTCATGCTGCCGGGCAGCCTCGGCGGCCCGGTCGAGCTCGCGGTCGTGGTCCAGGGGCCCGACCCCGGCGGCACCGTCGCTCCGGTCGCCGGGGCGCATGTCTCGGTCACCGGCGTGGTGACCGGCGGATCGACCTCGTTCACGATGGCCGACGATCAGGTCTCCGACAGCATGGGTCGGGTCAAGCTCCACCTGCTCAATGGCGACGGCATCGCCGGCCAGTACCAGCTGTCGATCACGCCGCCGGCGGGCTCGACCCTCGGCGTGGTGTTCGAGCAGAAGCTGCCCTCGCTCGTCGGCCTGACCAGCTACGCGCCGCCGCCGATCCGGCTGGTCGGCCGGGTCAAGGTCAGCGGCCGGGTGGTCGACGTCGGCGGCAAGCCGCTCCGCAACGCGGCGGTGACTGCCCGGCCGTCGCTGCGGTTCCTCTGGGGGCTCGAGCCGGAGCCCCAGGCGTTCGTGGCGGCGATCCCCGCGGCCACCACGGTGACCGCCGAGAGCGGTGAGTTCGTCCTCTGGGTCGACCTCGCCGTCCCCGGCGTGATCGAGAGCTGGGGCGACTACGAGCTGCTGATCGAGCCGCCGACCAGCTCGGGCGCGCCGACGATCCGGTCCGAGTTCGCGATCCCGCGGTCGAGCGCGCTCGAGGCGACGACCGTGCCCGACATCGTGCTGCCCGACGCGGCGCACGTCCACGGCCGGATCACCGGCCCCGACGGCAAGTCGGTCGAGGACGCCGAGATCAAGCTCTACCTGGTATCGACCCAGCTCACGCTGTGCAGCGAGGTGCCACACGCCCCGGCGTCGTGCCCGATCCCGGCGCAGCTCCGGGCCCGCAACACCTCGGACTCCGAGGGTACGGCCCGGCTGCTGCTGCCCCGGCTGTGATGATCGCCTCCGGGCGTCCCGCCTGGTTTCGCCTTGACCTGGGCGGATCTGGCGACTAAGGTCTGCGCACTTAACGGTCTCGTGTACGTGTCAATGAAAAACAGAGCTCGCCGGCGCGATGCGCGACGAGAGCTCTACCTCGCGGAAGTCCCGTGGAGCAGCGTCGGACGACGTCGTCCGGCGGCTGCGAACCTCCACGCCAACACTTCGCGACCAGCGCTCCGACTGGGTGATCTCGGAGCTCCACGAACATCCGCGGGCCTTGTCCCCGGATTCCCCCGAGAGATTTTCCACGATGAGCAACGAAACCGAGCCGCACCAGAACGGTGTGGCCGACGATCTCGCCGCGCTCGCGGCAGTATCGCCCGCGGCGCCCGCGGCTGAAACCTCCCCTTCCACCACCTCACCCGACGTCCCGGCCGATGCCGCGGTCGCGGCGCGTCCTGCCGAGCCGGCTCCGCCGAGCTTCGACGACCTCGGCCTGCACCCCGACGTCAAGCTCGCGCTCGACGAGATGGGGTACTTCCTGCCGACCCCGGTCCAGACCGCGGTGTACGCGCCGGTCAGCCAGGGCAAGGACCTGCTGGTCCAGTCGCGCACCGGCACCGGCAAGACCACCGCGTTCGGCCTGCCGACGATCAGCAAGCTGATCCCGACCCACCGCGCGCCGCAGGCGCTGATCCTCGCGCCGACCCGCGAGCTCGCGCTCCAGGTCTCGCGCGAGCTGACCCAGCTCGGCAAGCACCGCGGGATCCTGGTCGAGCCGATCTACGGCGGCGCACCGATCGGCAAGCAGATCCACGCGCTGCGCGACGGCGTCCACATCATCGTCGGCACGCCGGGCCGCGTGCTCGACCACATCGGCCGCCGCACGCTCGACTGCAGCACCATCCAGACGTTCATCCTCGATGAATGCGACGAGATGCTGTCGATGGGCTTCCTCGAGGACATCGAGCGTGTGGTCTCGCACCTGCCCGACAAGAAGCAGACCCTGCTGTTCTCGGCGACGATGCCCGACGAGGTCGCCCGCTACGCGCGGCGCCACATGCGCTCGCCCGAGCAGATCTCGCTGTCGCGCGACGGGATCTCGGTCAACGAGATCCACCACGCGTACTACATCGTCAGCGGCATCGCGCGCAGCCGCGATCTGCTGAAGATCATCTTCGCCGAGAACCCGGAGAGCGCGCTCATCTTCTGCAACACCCGCGATGAGACCACCATGGTCGCGCGGTACCTGCAGAAGCAGGGGCTCGACGCCGAGCCGCTGTCGAGCGACCTGGCGCAGAGCGACCGCGAGCGCGTCATGGGCCGGATGAAGCAGCACAACCTGCGGTTCCTGTGCGCGACCGACGTCGCCGCGCGCGGCATCGACATCTCCGACCTGTCGCACGTGATCAACTACTCGGTGCCCGAGCAGCCCGAGATCTACGTCCACCGCACCGGCCGGACCGGCCGCGCCGGCAAGAAGGGCACGGCGCTGTCGATGGTCGGCCCGCGCGAGCTGGGCAACTTCCGGTACGTCCGGCTGCAGTTCGGGATCAAGCCCGAGGAGCGGCTGCTGCCCAAGGACGACATCTTCGTCGGCAAGCTCAAGGTCCCGCTGCCGCCGGTCGGCGTGCCGCAGCCGCCCGATCCGATCCAGATCCTGATCCGCGGCACGCCGCTCACCGCGGGTGGCCCGACCGATCTCGAGATGAAGATCCTCGAGAAGCTGCTGGCGTCGATGCCGGGCAAGCGCGTGGTCGCCCAGCTCGTGGCAGAGCGCTTGAACCAGCTGTCGACGCGCACCAAGCCGCGCCGCGAGCGGCCCGAGCGCGTCGAAGCTGTGGCGGCCGGCGCGGCCCCCGCGGCCACCGAGGACCGCGGTGATCGGCCTCGCTTCGACCGCGACCGCGGCGACCGTCCGCGCTTCGACCGCGAGGACCGCGGCGAGCGCCGGTTCGATGGCGACCGCGGCGACCGGCCGCGGTTCGACCGCGATCGGCCCGAGCGCGGTGGCGGTGACCGCGGCGAGCGCCGGTTCGATCGTGATCGACCCGAGCGCGGTGACCGCGGCGACCGTCCGCGCGACGGTGACCGTCCGCGCGACGGTGAGCGTCCGCGTGACGGCGACCGTCCGCGCGATGGCGACCGTCCGCGCGACGACCGTCCGCGCGACGACCGTCCTCGCGACGACCGTCCGCGCGACGGTGAGCGTCCGCGCGACGGCGATCGTCCGCGCGATGGCGACCGTCCGTGGCGCGACCGGGGTGACCGCCCCGACCGTACTGACCGGCCAGACCGTGGCGACCGTGGCGACCGTCCGCGCGACGGCGACCGTCCGCGCTTCGAGGCGCCTGTCGACGCAACCGCTCCGGTCACCGCCGAAGCGGCGCCTGCCGCCGAGAGTGCGGCACCGGGCGCCGTGGCCGAGCCCGTCGGGGCGCCGCGCGAGGACCGCGACCGCGACCGGCATCGCGGCGACCGTGGCGACCGTGGCGGCCGCGGCGAGCGCAGGTTCGATCGCGACCGTGGCGAGCGCAGGTTCGATCGCGATCGTGGCGAGCGGCGCAACGGCGACCATCGCGACCCGGGCGAGCCCGCCCGGACCGAGGCCCAGGTACGCCCGGCCGCGCAGCCCGAGCCGATCGGCGAGCCGGCCACCGAGCCCGCGGTCGACACCGCGGTGGCGGTCGGGACCGAGGCTGCCCCGGTGGTCGAGACCGTCGAGGTGGTCGAGCCGACGCCGACCCGGGTCGAGGAGGTCGCTCGCGCGGTGCTGGATCGCGTCGAGCACCGCGACCGCGTCGAGCCCCGCGACCGCGGCGACCGCAAGGGTCGTCGCGACAAGCGCAGCGAGCCGACCGCGGAGACCCGCGAGTTCTGGGAGACCTGGGCCGAGGAGAAGTCTGCCCGCGTCGAGGACGCCGAGCCCGCGCGCGGCAAGCCGGAGAGCCGCGCCGCGGAGCCCGCAGCGGTCGAGGCCGCGCCGGCCGAGGCCGTCGAGGCCGAAGCCGCCGGACCCGAGGCCGCCGAGGCGGGCGAGGAGCGCCGCGGCCGGGGCCGGGGCCGGGATCGCGACAAGGGCCGCAGCCGCAGCGACACCAAGCCCGATCGGCATGCCAAGCCCGAGCGCGGCGAGCGCCCCGCCAGGACCGAGCGCAGCGACAAGCCGGAGCGCGGCGAGCGCGGCGAGCGCCCCGCCAAGGCCGAGCCCGCGGACAAGGCCGAGCGGCCCTCGCGCGGCAAGCGCGACACCGTCGTCACGGCCACCGCGGCCGCCGACGGTGCGCAGGCGCGACTGTTCGTGAGCCTGGGCAAGAAGCACGGCGTGTCCGCCGACGACCTCCGCACCCTGCTATCGGGGCCGATCGGCGGGGACAAGGCCCGGATCGGGTCGGTCAGCCTGCGCGACTCGCACGCCCACGTGCGGGTTCCCGAGGAGTACGTCGACGCCATCATCGCCGGCGTCCACGGCAGCCAGCACAACGATCAGGAAGTCACGGTCGAGCGCGCCCGCGCCTGACCTGCAGACCTGGCAGCCCGCGCGGCGCCGCCCGGTCCTCGAGACCGGCGGTGCCCGCGCATCGCCGATCTTGTCGGCTCCGGGGCATACTCCGCCCCATGTACAGATCCGGGTGGCTGGTCGCCTTGCTCGCTGCTGCCGCGCCGGCATACGCCGACCCCAGCCCGGACGGTCCGCGCGAGACGCCGTTCGACCGCGGCCGCGTCGGCGTGATGATCGGGGCCGGCGAGCAGTCGGCGTTCGGATACAACTACGTCAGCCTCGGTGCCGGCGTCGGCTACTTCGTGCTCGACGGCCTCGAGGTCGGCGCGTTCGCGCTCCACGCATTCGGCGGCGGCCCGAGCATCAACGAGGTGTCGCCGTCGCTGCGCTACGTGGCGCAGCCGCTGGTCGGAAGCTGGCCGGTGATCCCGTACGCGGCGGCGTTCTACAACCACTGGTTCCTCGGAGGCGGGTTCTCCGACATCGATACGATCGGCGCGCGCGCCGGGCTGTTGCACCTGCAGGGCCAGCTGATCGTCGGCCTCGGCATCGCCTACGAGCACACGATCTCGACCTGCGCGAGCAGCTGCGACTCGGTCTACCCCGACGTCACGTTCGGCTTCACGTTCTGAGCGCCCCGGCGCGTCCGCCTGGCGGCGTAACCTCCTGGCCTCCGGCGGCGTAGACTCGGCAGGACATGACGCTGCGCTCCCTGATGTTCCTCGTCGCCGCCGGCGCCGCTGGCCTCGCCGCCTGCGGCTCGCATACCGCCGACACCGACACCGAGGCGCGCCGGGACGACACGCCGCGGCCGATCCGGACGGCTCGGCCGAGCGACGCCGAGCTCCGCAACGAGCTCACGCCGCTGCAGTACAAGGTCACCCAGCTCGCACACACCGAGGTCCCGTTCCACAACGCGTACTGGGACAACCACGCGCCGGGGCTGTACGTCGACATCACGACCGGCCAGCCGCTGTTCAGCTCGAACGACAAGTTCGAGTCCGGGACCGGGTGGCCGAGCTTCACCCGGCCGATCGACGCCGCCGCCGTGGTCGAGCACCACGACACCAGCCTCGGCGTCGACCGGGTCGAGGTCCGCTCGAAGATCGGCGACGCCCACCTCGGCCACGTGTTCGACGACGGCCCCAAGCCCACCGGGCTGCGCTACTGCATCAACTCGGCCTCGCTGCGGTTCGTCTCGGTCGACCGGCTCGAGGCCCACGGCTACGCGAAATACCGATCGCTGTTCGACGCCGCCGCGAAGCGGCCGTGATTCGCTGACCACAGGTTGTCAGGTTTGACAGCCTGCCCGATCCGCATCGCCAGCGAGCGCCATGGTCGGCTTGACACCTGAACATGCGGTCCGTACGGTGTCCAGCCTATGTCACGTAGTCTCGTCGGGCCCGGACGCATCGATCCGAAGCGCGAGCCTGACAGCATCGTCGTCGAGGGTGCCCGCGAGCACAACCTCGTCGTCGATCGGCTCGAGCTGCCCAAGCATCGCCTGGTCGTGATCACCGGGCCGTCGGGCTCGGGCAAGTCGTCGCTCGCGTTCGACACGCTGTACGCCGAGGGCCAGCGCCGCTACGTCGAGTCGCTGTCGGCGTACGCCCGCCAGTTCCTCGGCCAGATGGAGAAGCCGAAGTACGAGCGGATCCGCGGGCTGTCGCCGACGATCGCGATCCAGCAGAAGAGCGCGTCGTCGAACCCGCGCTCGACCGTCGGCACGATCACCGAGATCTACGACTACCTGCGCGTGCTGTACGCGCGCGCCGGCGAGCAGCGCTGCTACCAGTGCAACGGCCCGGTCGGAGCGCGGACCTCGGGCGAGATCGTCGACGAGCTCGCCGGGCTGCCCGAGAAGACCCAGGTCACCCTGCTCTCGCCCAAGGCCGAGAACCGCAAGGGCGAGTTCCGCGAGCTGTTCGCCGAGCTGCGCAAGGCCGGCTTCGTCCGGGTCCGGATCGACGGCATGATCGTCCGGCTCGAGGACGTCGACGCGCTCGACAAGCAGAAGCGGCACTCGATCGAGCTGGTGATCGACCGGATCAGCGTCAACTCCAAGGACCGCGGCCGGCTGACCGACTCGGTCGAGACCGCGCTGCGCGAGGGCAAGGGCAAGCTGATGGTCGAGGTCCCGGACGAGAAGGTGCCGCGGGTCTACTCCGAGGCCAACGCGTGCCCGACCTGCGGCATCGGCTTCCCCGAGCTGTCGCCCCAGAGCTTCTCGTTCAACTCGCCGCTGGGGATGTGCGTCGAGTGCAACGGCCTGGGCGACCGGCTCGCCGCCGACCCCGACCTGGTGATCCCCGACGCGACACGCTCGCTGCGCGAGGGTGCGGTCGCGGTGTGGGGCGAGGCGATCGCCAAGGACTCGGGCTGGACCACCAACATCGTCAAGGCGCTGGCCAAGGCGTTCAAGATCGACCTCGACAAGCCGTGGAACAAGCTCAACGACAAGCAGCGCGAGGTGCTGCTGCACGGCACCGGCGACAAGCGCGTCACCGTGGCCTGGGAAGGCCGGCACTCGGCCGGCGAGTGGGCGATGCGGTTCGAGGGCATCCTGCCCCAGCTCGAGCGCCGCCACCGCGAGTCGTCGAGCGACCGGACCAAGGCGCACTACGAGCAGTTCTTCCGGGCGATCCCGTGCGCGGTGTGCCACGGCACGCGGCTGCGCCCCGAGTCGCGCGCGGTGTTCGTGTCGGGCAAGCCGATCGTCGACGTCACCGGCATGACCGTGCGCCAGGCCTACGACTTCATCGCGAACATGGCGCTGACCGGGTCGCGCGCGATGATCGCCGGCGAGGTGCTCAAGGAGATCAAGAACCGGCTGACGTTCCTGCTCGACGTCGGCCTCGACTACCTGACCTTGCACCGCGGCGCCGGCACGCTGTCGGGCGGCGAGGCCCAGCGGATCCGGCTCGCGTCGCAGCTCGGCAGCGAGCTGTCGGGCGTGCTGTACGTGCTCGACGAGCCGTCGATCGGCCTGCACCAGCGCGACAACGAGCGGCTGATCCGCACGCTGCACCGGCTGCGCGACCTCGGCAACACGGTGCTCGTGGTCGAGCACGACGAGGCCACGATCGAGGCCGCCGACTGGGTGGTCGACTTCGGCCCTGGCGCCGGCCGCCACGGCGGCAAGGTCGTCGCCGAGGGCACGCCCCAGGACATCAAGGCCAACACCACGTCGATCACCGGGCGCTACCTCGCCGGCACCGAGCGCATCGAGGTCCCGGCCAAGCGCCGCGAGCCGACCAGCTGGGTCAAGCTGACCGGCGCGCGCGAGCACAACCTGCGCAACGTCACCGTCGAGATCCCGCTCGGCGTCATGGTCGCGGTCACCGGCGTGTCGGGCGCCGGCAAGTCGTCGCTGATCAACGCGACCCTGTACCCGGCGCTCAACCGGATGCTGCACCGCTCGACCGAGCGCGTCGGGCCGTACGATCAGCTGACCGGCCTCGGCAAGATCGACAAGTGCATCGTGATCGATCAGCAGCCGATCGGCCGCACGCCGCGGTCCAACCCCGCGACGTACACCAAGGCGTTCGACCTGATCCGCGAGCTCTATGCCCAGATGCCGCAGGCGCGGACCTACGGCTACCAGGCCGGCCGGTTCTCGTTCAACGTGTCGGCCAAGCAGGGCGGCGGGCGCTGCGAGGCGTGCGAGGGTGCCGGCGTGCGCGAGGTCGAGATGCACTTCCTGCCCAACGTGTTCGTGACCTGCGAGGTGTGCAAGGGCCGGCGCTACAACGACGCGACCCTGCGGGTGACCTACAAGGACAAGACCATCGCCGAGATGCTCGACACGCCGATCGACGAGGCCGCCGTGCTGTTCCAGCACCACAAGCAGCTGTCCCGGATCATGAACACCATGGTCGACGTCGGCCTGGGTTACCTGGCGCTCGGCCAGCCCGCGACCACGCTGTCGGGTGGCGAGGCCCAGCGGGTCAAGCTCGCGCGCGAGCTCGCCCGGGTCCAGACCGGCCGCACGCTGTACCTGCTCGACGAGCCGACCACCGGGCTGCACTTCGGCGACGTCAAGAAGCTGCTCGAGGTGCTCGAGCGCCTGGTCGACAGCGGCAACACCGTGCTCGTCATCGAGCACAACCTCGACGTGATCAAGACCGCCGACTGGATCATCGACATGGGGCCCGAGGGCGGCGCCGCCGGCGGCGAGGTGATCGCGACCGGCACGCCCGAGCAGGTCGCCGCGATCGCGGCGAGCTACACCGGCCAGTTCGTCAAGCCGCTGCTCGAGCGCGCGCGGCGCAGCGGCAACGGCGGCGGCCGCACCCGGCGCGATCGCCGCGCCGCCGACGCGACCGCGCCGTAGCCGCGATCACGCGCCGTCCGCGCCGCGGCGCCGGAGCGTGAGAATCGCGGTGGGTCCGCGGCGCCAGCGCGAGCGACGACGCACGGTCACCGCGAGCGCTGTGGCAGATCCGCTCGGTCAGCGATCACCTCATGTTTCGCTCATCATTTGTGCTCGTGCGCCCCGCGAGCGTCTCGTATGGTGGGTGCCGTGGTTGCGACCGCTAGCCAGCCTCCCGAGCTGACCGATCCGCAGACGATCCTCGATCTCCTGCCCCAGGGCGTCATCGTGGTCAGCCGCGACTGGCGCGTGTCGTACGCCAACCCGGAGGCCGATCGCATGCTCGGCGCGACCGGCGCGACCCTGTGGGAACGCTGCCCCGCGCTGGAGCACGCCGCGTTCGCCTCCGGGTTTCGCTATGCGATGGCCGATCGCACCGAGCTCTTGACCGAGAGCGTGCTGCCGTCGGTCGGCTGGTGCCAGGCGCGCGCGCGACCGACCGGCGACGGCGGGCTGCTGATCAGCCTGCGCCAGGTCCACGCGGCCACGATCGAGACCGGCCAGGCCCGCACCGCGCTGCTGCTCGGCGAGATCGGCGAGGCGTTGACCCGCGAGGACTCGCTGCGCGCCGCGCTCCGGCGCTGCGCCGACGGCATGGTCCGCCACCTCGACGCCGCGCTGGCCCGGATCTGGACCGTCGACACCGCGTGCCAGACCCTGCAGCTGTGCGCCAGCGGCGGGATCGCGACCCCGCACGACGCGGCGTTCGCGCGCCTGCGGTTCGATCAGCACAAGGTCGGATCGATCGCCGAGGACGGCGTTCCCTACCTCACCAACGACGTCGCCGGCGACGTCCACGTCGGGCGCACCGAGTGGGTCCGGCGCGAGAACATCGCCGCGTTCGCCGGCTATCCGCTGCGGATCGAGGATCGGATCGTCGGCGTGATGGCGATCTACTCGCGGCGCAAGCTCGATCACGACACGCTCAACGGCCTGTCGGCGATCGCCGACTCGCTCGCGCTCGGCATCGCGAGCAAGACCGCCGACGAGGCGCGCCGCGCCGCCGAGGCCGCGCTGCGCAAGCACGCCGGCGATCTCGAGGTCCTCCACGACCTCGGCCAGCAGCTGTCCGCGGTGCTCGATCACGAGGCGCTGGCCCAGAAGGTGATCGACGCCACGACCCGGCTGTCCGGCGCGCAGGTCGGCGCGTTCCTGTACCACGCCGGCGAGGGCCAGCTCGCTCACGCGGTCGCCGGTGCGCCGCACGCCAGGCGGCTGCCCGAGCTGGCGGTCCGCACGCTGCGCGATCCGCGCGTGGTCCGGATCGTGGACCTGCGGGTCGAGAGCAGCGCGCCCTTGCCCGCCGAGCTCCCGATCGCGAGCTACTTCGCCGTGCCGGTGATCGGGCGCAGCGGCCGCACGATCGGCACGCTCGCGTTCGGCCACGCCCGGCCGGGGGTGTTCACCGAGGAGACCGAGCGGCTGATCGCGGGCGTCGCGGCGACTGCCGCGATCGCGATGGACAACGCGCGGCTGTTCCAGGAGGCCCGCGACCTGATCGCCGCGCTCGAGACCAGCAACCGCGAGCTCGACCAGTTCGCCTACGTCGCCAGCCACGACCTCAAGGCGCCGCTGCGCGGCATCGCCAACCTGGCGCAGTGGATCGAGGACGATCTCGGCGAACGGCTCGATGACCAGAGCCGCACGCACCTCCACCTGCTGCGCGGCCGGGTCGGCCGGCTCGAGAACCTGATCGCCGGCATCCTGGCGTACAGCCGCGCGGGCCGCGGCTCCACCGAGCAGGCCAGCGTCGATGTCGCGGCGCTGGTCGCCGAGGTCTGGGAGCTGCTCGCGCCGCCCGCGACGGCGCGGCTCCAGGTCACGACCGCGCTGCCCCAGCTGCGGACCTCGCGCGTCCACCTCCAGCAGGTCCTGCTCAACCTGATCGGCAACGCGATCAAGTACAACGCCGAGCGCGAGCTGGTGATCACGATCGCCGCGCGGCGCAACGGCCGGCGCTGGGAGATCGCCGTCGCCGACGATGGCATCGGCATCGCGCCCGAGTTCTCCGAGAAGATCTGGGGTCTGTTCCAGACCCTCGAGCGCCGTGACAAGGTCGAGAGCACCGGCATCGGCCTGTCGGTGGTCCGCAAGATCGTCGAGAGCCACGGCGGCAAGGCCTGGGTCGAGTCCGAGCTCGGCCGCGGCGCCACGTTCTGGTTCACCTGGCCGGCCGATCCCGACGAGGTGTCTCTTGGATGACCGCGCGCTCAACATCCTGCTGGTCGACGACGACGAGATCGACGTGATGACGGTCCGGCGCGCGTTCAGCCGGGCCAACATCGCCAACCAGATCTACGTCGCGACCGACGGTATCCAGGCGCTCGAGATGCTGCGCAACGACGGCATCCCGGCGACGCGCCGGCTGGTCCTGCTCGACCTCAACATGCCGCGGATGAACGGCATCGAGCTGCTGCGCGAGCTCCGCAACGATCCGGCGCTGCACATGCTCACGGTGATCGTGCTGACCACCTCGAACGAGGACCGCGACCGGGTCGATGCTTTCCAGCTCAACGTCGCCGGGTACCTGTTGAAGCCGGTCACGTTCCACGCCTTCGCCGAGGTCATGGCGACCCTGAACAAGTACTGGACGCTGATGGAGATGCCGTAGGGTCGCGCGGCCCTGCACCTGCCGCGCTCTGCTCGGCGGTTCATAGCTCGCCGGCCGTGAACGTCAGGACCTCGCCGATCGTGTCGGCGCCGGTCGCCAGCATGATCAGCCGGTCGACGCCGAGCGCGATGCCGGCGGATGGCGGCAAGCCTTCGGCGAGGGCCGCGATCAGCTTGTCGTCGATCGGGTAGACCGGCTTGCCGCGGGCGCGGCGGGTCGCCTGGTCGTGCTCGAACCGCGCGCGCTGCTCGGAGGCGCAGGTCAGCTCGCCGAATGCGTTGGCGAGCTCGAGGCCGCCGATGTAGGCCTCGAAGCGCAGGGCGGTCCGGGGGTCGCCAGGCTTGCGCCGGGCCAGCGCGGCGAGCGGCGCCGGCCAGTCCTCGACGATGATCGGGCGGTCGAGCGCGGCGAGCGCCGGATCGACCCGGGCGAGGAACGCGGCGAAGAACGCGTCGTCCCAGGCGGTGTCGTCGGCGACCGCGATGCCCGCGGCGCGCACCGCCGCCACCAGCTCGGCCGCGGGCTCATCGCCGGCGACCTCGACCCCGGCCCAGCGGCGCATCGCCTCGCGCACCGTGATCCGCGGCCACGGCGGCGACACGGCGATCGACCGGCCGCCGGCCCGGGCGACCGGGGTCCCGGCGACCGCCGTGATCACCGCGGCGACCAGCTGCTCGGTGTCGCAGACGATCGCGTCGAGATCGGCGAACCCCCGGTACCACTCGACCATGGTGAATTCGGACGCGTGGTGCGGGCCGTGCTCGCCGGCGCGGAAGCACTTGCACACCTGGTAGATCCGCTCGAACCCGGCGGCGAGCAGCCGCTTCATCTGGTACTCCGGCGAGGTGATCAGGTAGCCGCCGCCCGCCGCGACCGCGTCGAGGTGGAGCTCGAGGCCGGGGCTCGGCACCCGCAGCGGGGTCTCGACCTCGAGGAAGTCGCGGTCGGCGAAGAACCGGCGCAGCGCCGCCATGGCCACGCCGCGGGCCTGGAGCGCCGCCATCCGCGACCGCGGCAGCCGCGCCACCTCGGTCGCCGGACCGGGGTAGTCGCCGCCGCCGAAGGCCTGCACGACGGCGTCGCCATCGATCAGGTCACCCGGGCGCCACCCCGCCCCGGCAGGGACCCGGGAATCGCCGCGCTCGCTGCGCAGCACCGCGAGGTCGCCGTCGAGCGCGAGCACGCGGCCGCGCGGCCGGGGCGACGGATCGCCCGGCCTGCGCCCGGAGGTCACTTGTTGACGCGCTCGACGTATTCGTGCGTGCGCGTATCGATCTTGATCGTGTCGCCGATCCGGATGAACAGCGGCACGTTGACCGACGCGCCGGTCTCGACCGTCGCCGGCTTGGTGACGTTGCCGCTGGTGTCGCCGCGGACGCCGGGCTCGGACGCCGTGACCTCGAGGAACACGAACGTGGGCAGGGTGACGTCGACCGGTCGCTCGTTGAAGAACACCACCGTGCACGGCAGGTTGTCCTTCATCAGATCGTGCGCGGGGCCGATCAGGTCGGCGCTGATCGTGACCTGCTCGTAGTTGGTCTGGTCCATGAAGACCAGATCGCCGCCCTCCTTGTAGAGGAACTGCATGTCGCGGGTCTCGACGTTCGCCGGCTCGAGCTTCTCGCCCGAGCGGATATTGCGTTCGACGACAGCGCCGGTGAGCAGGTTCTTGAACTTGGTGCGAGTGAACGCCGCGCCCTTGCCGGGCTTGACGAACTGGAACTCGACGATGGTGTACGGGTTCCCGTCCATCAGCACCTTGAGACCCTTGCGAATATCGGACGTGTCGTACATGACCCGGCACGTTTACCTTGCGCACAGCGGGCGTGTCAAACCACGATTCCGCGCCGCTCGACGGCTGCGATGGCCCCGCCGGGCGCTTGCCGCGCCGCCTACCGTGGGCGATAAGCACCGCGATGGACGCCGCCGCGCACTATCGCCACCTGCTCGGCCTCGGGCGGGAGGAGTTCCTCGCCGCGGCCGCTCCCGCGGTGCTGGTGCGCTATCGAGCCCCGGCGCCCGATCCCGCCCTGGCCGGCACCACGACCCTGACGATGACGCTCGACCCGCCCGTTGGGCCATCGATCGGGCAGCCCCCCGGGACGCACGAAGATCGTCGAGAAGCGGTGGACGGGGCCATGCCGCATGGCAAATTCACCCCGGTGCCTGCCGCGATCGAGCTGTTCCCGCTGGCCAAGAAGCTTGGCGCGTCGTTCCGTGATCGGATCACGATCGGGCGGGCGTCGAACAACGACGTGGTGATCGCCGAGGACCTGTTCGAGCTGATGGGAGGTGACCATGGCCGTCGGTGAATGGGATCAACGGCAGCTATGCCCCGATGGCAGCTGCATCGGCGTGATCGGGCCCGACGGCACCTGCAAGGTGTGCGGTCGCGCGGCCCCCAACTGGGGCGACGAGCGCAAGCGCGGCCTGCTCGAGCCGGCCACCGACGAGGATGACGCGG
>DASWRS010000283.1:0-1792 GCA_036403075.1 Kofleriaceae bacterium | reverse complement strand
CGACATCGTCACGCTCGCGCTCACCCGGCTCGAGAACGTCGATCCGGTGTCGGCGGCGCGGCTCGCGGCCAACTACACCGACGAGACCGGCGCGATCCGGTTCGACCGCAGCACGCCCGAGCAGCCGTCGCCGCAGCTCGGCTTGCCGCTGGCGGAGTCCGACGACTGAGGGCGCCCCGGGGTCACTCGAGCCGCCAGATCCGGGCGTCCGGATCGCCGGACAATAGCGGCGTGGCGCGCAGGCGCTGGACGGCGAGCAGCGTGGGCAGATCGATCGGCCAGCGCGTGAACGAGGCGGCGTAGCGCGGGCGGTCGGCCGGGAGCGGCACGTCGAGCAGCGCCGGCAGGAACACCTCGCAGCCCGAGTACCAGGTGAGCTGCGGCGCGAGGGCGGCGACCACGGCGCACGGCCGTCCGCCGGCATCGGCGCGGAGCACCTGGCCGGCCCGGACGATCGGCGCCCGCCGCTGGTCCTCGATGCGACAGGTCACGATCGTCGCGACGGCGACGCCGAGCCACGCCGCCGCGACCGCCCCGAGCGCGGCGACCGCCAGGCGCGGCCGGCCGATCCGCGCCACGACGTCGACGCCGAGCACGACGAGCAACACCGTCGCGACGAACACGTAGCGCGGTTGGCCGTGGCTCTGCAGGCCGAGCACCGCGATCTGGCCGAGCGCCACGATCCCGAGGTACCAGGACGCGCGCCGGCGCGCCCGCACCAGCCCGACGACGCCGGCCACCATCACCGGCGCGATCAGCGCGCCGTAGAAGTCGAGCGGGTTCGAGGTCAGGTACGTGACCAGGCCCTCGCCGATGTAGGCCCGCCGCGGGATGCCGGCGCTGACCTCGAGGACGCCGAGCGCGCTGCCGGTGAGGTGGATCGAGCGGGCGAGGTGCGGGACGAGCAGCGCGGCGAACAGGCCGAGGGTGACGAGCACGCGGACCGGCCGCGCCAGGACCGCTCGCCACCACAGGATGCCGGCGGCGGCGAGCGCGAGCCCGACGACCGGCGCGCTGCCGTAGCGGACGTAGAACGCCGCCGCGAACAGCGGCGCTGCCGCGACGATCCGCCAGCGCGGGCCGGTCGCCCGCCCCAGCTCGCCGGCGGTGACGGCGATGCCGCCGAGGATGCAGGCCGCCGCGGGCAGGTCGCTCAGCAGCTGCGCGCTGCGCATCGCCATCGGGTGCGCGCCGGCGACCAGCGCCGCGGCCCACGCGCCGGTGCGGGCCGAGAACGCCGCGCGACCCACGGCGAACGCCGCGATCACCACGCCGAGGCCGAGTACCGCGCTGGCGAGCCGGAGCTGCCACGCCGCGCCGCCGAGCGCGATGCCGAGCCGCGCGAGCGCCACGGTGCCCTCGGAGCGGTACAGCCAGGCGCCCGCCGGTGCGTCGCCGCGTCCGGTGATCGCGAACGCCGCCTCGTCGTGGCCGAGCGGCGGGCCGAGCGCCACGCCGATCGCGGCGACCACGGCCCACGCCACCAGCGCAGCGGCCAGCAGGCGTCGGTCGGTGAGCCACGGCATCGCGTCGTTCGTACCAGGCGGTTCGCGGGGGCGCGCCTGGCGCGAGGAAAAAAAACCGGCGGGACGGGTGTGGCCCGGGGCCCATTCCGAGCCACACCCAGGACCGAGTCACCACAGCTCGATCTGTCCCGCCGGAGACGAACTGACTAGAGCAGCGCCGCGAGCCCGATCGCGAGGCCGACCAGGGTCGGGATCGCGAGCGTGACCGCGAACAGCTGCGGGGCCAGCGCGGCGCGGTGGCGCGCCGGCATGGTGGGTTCGAAGGC
>DASWRS010000282.1:0-12619 GCA_036403075.1 Kofleriaceae bacterium | reverse complement strand
GCCGGGCCGCGCGGCGAGATCGGGTTCTGGCGGTTCCTGCGCTACGGCGCGGTGCTCACCGCGGTCGACCTCGCGGTCGGCTTCGGCCTGCTCGCCGCCGAGCGCTGGCTCGGCGTCCCGCGCTGGCTCGGCCTGTGACGGCAGCGTCGGCGCCGGTCCTCGCTCGCCACCGCGCGTGCCCCCCATGATCGCGCCGCCGTGGTAAAGATGATCGTGGCCACACAGCGCTCGAACGAAGCGATGGAGGCAGCGACGCTCGAGGGACTGATCGAGACCCTCATCGACGCCCTCGATCCAGAGGTGCGAGCAGCGATCGACGATGTCGACCGCACGCTGATCTGGCTTTCACTCGCCCAATCGCCATGGAATCGACTGAGGTCTGCTTCCCGGATGGCACAGACTCTCGGCAGGTTACGCGATGCACTCGCATCCCAATGTCGCTGATCTCACCGCTTTGCTCGCAAAGCTCTGTGATGCGGGAGTTGAGTTCATCGTCGTGGGCGGTGCCGCGGCTGTGCTTCACGGCGCGCCCATCACGACCAACGATCTCGATATCGTTCACCGACGGACCCCGGAGAACGTGGCGCGCCTTCTGGAGGTCCTGTTGAGCCTCGATGACGATGCATACGACTTTGCCAGGCGCGGGTTGCGCCCGACGGCGGAGATGCTGGCCGGGACGGGGCAGATCAACCTCTCGACGTCGCTCGGGCCGTTCGATCCACTCTGCCAGCTCGACGAAGGCATGGGCTACGATGAGCTACTGGTGCACAGCCAGTCACTGGTGGAGGAGGGCCGGCTGCTGCGAGTACTCGATCTGCCGACGCTGATCGCCGTGAAGACCAAGGCGGGGCGCCCCAAGGACCGGGTGATGCTACCGCTGCTCGTGGCGACCCTCCAGGAACGCGGCCGAGAGAACAAGTAGCATCGGCCCGGCGGCAGGATCGAGATCACGTCGCGGGCGGATCGCAGGCCGGATGCGAGGAGGGTCACGGACGGTCGACGAACGCGCGGATCGCCGCGATCATGCGCGGCGCGGTGTCCTCGAGCAGCGCGGCGTGATCGCCCTTCGGGATCACGACCCACTGGCGGTCGACGGTGCCCAGCCGGGCGAAGAACCGCGCGTGGGCGTCGGTCTTGGCCAGCGGGTCGAGCTCGGCCTGCAGGAGCAGGAGCGGGACCTTGACGGCCGCGGGTGAGAGCGCGTTCCACTCGGTCTGGCGGCGCCAGTCGGCCTTGACCGGGTCGGCCGCGACGGCGGCCTGGACGTAGGCGGCGATCGCGCGCTTCGAGATCACGCCGGGGGCGATGAAGTCCTCGGCCGCGGCCTCGGCGGTGGTCGGCTTGCGGGCGGGAGCGTCGGGCTCGGCGCCCTCGGGCACCTTGGCGTCGGGATCGAACGGGTAGCCGAACAGGATGACCGCGGACACGAGCTCGGGGTGCTCCTGGCTGACGAGCTGCGAGACCATCGATCCCATCGACCAGCCGAACAGCACCGGGCGATCACCGATCGTGCGCAGCGCGGCGGCGACGTCGGCGGCGGCGCGCTCGGGCGTGAGGAAGCCCGTCGCGTCGCGCGGGGTCGCGCCGTAGCCGCGCAGGTCGAGCGCGTAGGCGGCGTAGCCCTGGGCGACCAGCGCGTCCATGAACGAGCGCTGCTCGCCGGGGACCTGGAGATCGAAATCGGGCCGGCCGCTCCAGGTCCGGCCATGGATCAAGAGCACCGAGCGCCGCGGCTGCGCCGGCGCCTTGCGCCACAGCGCGAGCGGAAGGCCATCGTCGGCGGTGACCACCAGGTGCGCCGGCTCGGCCGGTGCACCGGGGGCGGCGGCCCGGCCTGCCGAGGACGCGGTGGCGGCGGCCGGCGCGGACGCGGTCGACGACGACGTGGTCACCGGCGCCGCGCAGGCCGCGACCACGAGCAGCGTCAAGAGGGGGGCGAAGCGCATGGCTCACGATGCCAAGATCGCGCGGCCGATGCACCCGCCCGGGCGAGCTTTGCGCACCTACATGCCGTGCGCTAGCCGGCGACGACCTCGGGGGCGTCGGCGTCGCAGGCGAACCGCCAGCGCAGCGCGCCGTCGACGATCCGCGCCGCCTGCGCCTTGCCGAGGCTGGGGAAGTCGGGCTGGCCGACCAGCAGCGCGCCGACCGCGGACAGGCCGGGCTCGTGGCCGACGAGGATCACGATGGCGTCGGCCCGGGCCGCGGCGAGCGCTGCCAGCGCGGCGACGACGTCGCGCGGGTTCTCCTCGGGGGCGAGCGCCGGCATCGCCTCGACCGGGACGTCGGACGCCAGGCTCGCGGCGACCAGCTCGGCGGTCTGGATCGCGCGGACCAGCGGGCTCGCCCAGATGTGGCTCGGCACGCAGTCGTGCCAGCGCAGGCGATCGCCGATGTCGCGGGCCTGCCGGCGCCCGGCCGGCGTGAGGTGGCGATGCGGATCGCGCATCGCGAGCGTCTCCTGGGCGGCCTCGGCGTGCCGGAGCAAGAACACCTGCACGGCGCGAGCGTATCGCAACCGGCCGGCGGCGCAACGCGGACCGGGCCATACCGCCGCCGCGGCCGCCGCGGTAGCGTGGCAGCCATGAAGCTGTTCGGAACCACGACGTCGCCGTTCGTGCGGCGGGTGCGGATCATCGCGGCCGAGGTCGGCGAGCCGATCGACTGGGTCGACACCGCGACCGACGCCGGTCAGGCGGCGCTGCGCGAGCTGTCGCCGATCCGCAAGGTGCCGGTCGCGATCGTCGACGGACGCACGCTGTTCGACTCGCGGGTGATCGCCGACTGGCTGACGACCACGCGCGGCCACGGCGGGCTCGCGCCGCCGCGCGATGCGTGGCGCGCGCGGAATCTGGTGGCCGCCGTCGACGAGGCGATCGGATCGATGATCCAGCTGTTCTACCTGCGGCGCGACGGCATCGCGATCGACGGCAACGTGTTCGCGCAGCGCCAGCTCGACCGGACCGACGCGATCTTCGCGTGGCTCGCGGGGCAGGAGCTGTCGGCGCGCGAGCTCGGCGTCCCCGAGCTGTCGCTGATCTGCGCGCTCGACTGGATGGAGTTTCGCGGCGCCTACCCGACCGAGCGAGCCGCGGCGCTGGCGCCGATCCGCGCGGCGTGGCACGACCGGCCGTCGATCGCCGCGACCCGCCCGCGATCGTAGCCGCCGGCGGCGCGCGCGGCCGGCGCCGCCGTGCTATGCGACGGGCGTCATGGAACGCGGCTCCGACATCGCGCGCGCGGCCAGGCTCCTGGCCGGTGGTGGCCTGGTCGCGTTTCCGACCGAGACGGTGTACGGGCTGGGTGCCGACGCGGCGAGCGAGGCCGCGGTGCTGCGGATCTTCGCCGCGAAGGGCCGGCCGCACCACCACCCGCTGATCGTGCACCTCGCCGAGGGTGCGCGGCTCGAGGACTGGGCGCTCGACATCCCCGAAGCCGCGCACCGCCTCGCCCAGGCCGCGTGGCCGGGGCCGCTGACCTTGATCCTGCGCAAGGGCCCGCGGGTGTCGGCGGCGGCGACCGGCGGTGCGGCCACGGTCGGGCTGCGCGTGCCGGCGCACCCGGTCGCGCAGGCGCTGCTGCGCCGGTTCGGCGGCGGGATCGCGGCGCCGAGCGCCAACCGGTTCGGCGCGGTCAGCCCGACCACGGCCGATCACGTCGCGGACGACCTCGGCGATGCCGTCGACTACCTGCTCGACGGCGGGTCGTGCGAGGTCGGCGTCGAGTCGACGATCGTCGATCTGTCGCGCGGCCGCGCCGTGCTGCTCCGGCCCGGCGGGCTGGCCCGCGACCAGATCGAGCCGATCACCGGGCCGCTCGCCGCCGCCGATGCCGGCGCGCCGGCCGCGCCGGGCACGCTCGCCGGCCACTACGCGCCGCGCGCCGAGGTGATCGCGGTGGCGGTCGACGAGGTCCCGGCGGCGGTCGCGGCGGCGAGCCGCGGCGGCGCGGTGGTCGCGGTGCTGGCGCCGGTGGCGGCGTTCGCGGCCTGGCCGGCGCTGGCCGCGCGCGCGTACGCGCTGCCCGACGACCCGGCCGGGATGGCGCGCGGGCTGTACGCGGCGCTGCGCGATCTCGATGCGGCGGGGATCAATGTCGTGATCGCCGCGTTGCCTCCGGCGGTCGGGCTGGGCGAAGCTGTCGGCGATCGCCTGCGGCGCGCCGCGGGATCGCGAAGGGATCCGTCATGAGCGCACTGGTCGGCATCATCATGGGCTCGCACAGCGACTGGGCCACGATGAAGCACGCCGCCGACATCCTGGCCGAGCTCGGGGTCGCCCACGAGACCCGGATCGTCTCGGCCCACCGCACGCCGGACCTGCTGTTCGAGTACGCCGCGACGGCGGTCGACCGCGGGCTGCACGTGATCATCGCCGGCGCCGGCGGCGCCGCGCACCTGCCGGGCATGACCGCGGCCAAGACCCGGCTGCCGGTGCTCGGCGTGCCGGTGCAGAGCAAGGCGCTCAGCGGCATGGACTCGCTGCTGTCGATCGCGCAGATGCCGCGCGGCGTCCCGGTCGGCACGCTGGCGATCGGCGAGGCCGGTGCGGTCAATGCGGGCCTCCTGGCCGCGGCGATCGTCGCGCTGCACGATCCGGCGGTCGCCGCCCGGCTCGACGCCTACCGCGCCGCGCAGACCGCGCGCGTGCTCGCGGAGACCCTGCCGTGATCCGGGCGCTGGGGCCGGGCGCGACGATCGGCGTGCTGGGTGGCGGCCAGCTCGGCCGGATGATGGCGGTCGCCGCGCGCCAGATGGGCTATCGCATCATCGTGCTCGATCCGAGCCCGCGGTGCCCGACCGCGCAGGTCGCCGACGGCGTCGTGGTCGGCACGCTCGACGACCTCGAGGCCGCGCGCCACCTCGCGAGCCAGGTCGACGTGATCACGCTCGACACCGAGCACGTGCCGGCCGACGTGCTCGACGAGCTCGAGGCGATCGCGCCGGTGCGGCCCGGCCCGGCGGTGCTGCGCACGATCCAGGACCGCCTGGTCCAGAAGCAGTTCCTCGACCGGATCGGCCTGCCCCAGGCGACGTGGGCGCCGGTCGACCACCTGCAGACCGCGCTCGCGCGGGTCGGGCGCCCGGCGATCCTCAAGGTCCGGCGCGCCGGCTACGACGGCAAGGGCCAGGTCCGGATCGATCGTGACGGCGATGCCGACGCGCTCGCGGCCCGGCTGCGCGGCGAGCCCGCGGTCGCCGAGGAGGTGATCGGCTTCACCCGCGAGATCTCGGTGATCCTGGCGCGCGGCCTGGGCGGCGAGATCCAGATCTATCCGATCGCCGAGAACGTCCACCGCCGCCACATCCTGCACACCACGCGGGCCCCGGCGCCGATGCCGGCGGAGCGGCGCAAGCGCGCCGAGGACATCGCGGTGTCGGTCGCCGAGGCGCTCGGCCACGTCGGCGTGATGGCGGTCGAGATGTTCGAGCTCGCCGACGGCCGGCTGCTGGTCAACGAGATCGCGCCGCGGACCCACAACAGCGGCCACTACACCTACGGCGCGTGCGCCACGTCGCAGTTCGAGCAGCACATCCGCGCGGTGTGCGGCGTCCCGCTCGGCGACCCGCGCGCGCTGACCGGCGCGGTGATGGTCAACCTGATCGGCGACCTGTGGGGCAAGGGCCCGCCGGCGTGGCACGAGGTCCTGGCGCGGCCCGAGGCCCGGCTCCACCTCTACGGCAAGGACGGCCCGGCGCCCGGCCGGAAGATGGGTCACGTGGTCCTGCTCGACGACGATACCGATCGCGCGCTGGCCACCGCCGAGGCGCTGATCGCGACGCTGGCCGCGCGCTCGTGATACGTTTCACCCCCCGGGGATGGCAACGCTGGTCTATTCCGATGTCGACGGTGTCGATCGCTCGTTTGCGCTGGGAGCCGAGCCGGTCACGGTGGGTCGCGGCGCGGAGTGCGCGATCCGCAGCGAGGATCCGCGGGTGTCGCGGGTCCACGCGCGGTTCTTCGTCGACCAGGGCGCGCTCTGGGTCGAGGACCTCGGCAGCTCGAACGGGATCTTCGTCGGCCCGAACAAGGTCCAGCGCGCGCCGGTGCCGACCGGCGAGATCATCCTGGTCGGCAGCCTGTTGATCCGCCTGTTGCCGGCGAGCGGGACCCTGCCGCCGCCGGTCGGCCTGCACGGCACGCTGGCGTCGTGGCTCGACATGGAGCGCAAGGCGCGCGCCGCGGTCGAGGACGAGCGGGACGCGTTCGCCCGCCGGGTCGGCGAGATGCACCACCAGCTGGCGAGCGTGATGTCGGCGCGGACGATCGACCCCGAGGCCTCCGAGCCGGCGCGCGCGCGCGACGCGGCCGAGGCCCGCGCCGCGGCGTTCGAGCGCGCGCTCGCGACCGTCCAGGACGAGCTCGCCCAGGCCCGCGACAAGATCGCCGAGCTCGGCGCCGGGATCTCCGATCGGGTCGAATGGGCGGGCGATACCAGCGAGACCGGCGAGACCTCCCGCAACGTCAAGTTCACCGCGGAGGTCGCCCGGATCACGGCCGCGCTCGAGGACGCCGAGCGGGCGCGCTCGATCGCCGAGCACGCACACGGCGAGGCGATGCGCGACGCGCAGATCGCGCGCGACGAGCTGGTGGCCTACAAGAAGGCCAACGCGACCGAGCTCGAGGCCGCCCGGATCGAGCTCGGCAAGGCGCGCGAGTCGCGGATGATGGCCGAGACCGCGGCCGGCGTCGCCGTCGCCGAGAAGCTCGCCGAGGCCGATCTGATGATCACCTCGCTGCAGCGCGAGGTCGCCGAGCTGCGCGGCGGGCGCGACCGGGCACCGGCCGGCGGCGACGCCCGGATCGGCGAGCTGACCGACCGGATCGCGGCGCTGACCGCGCGCGCCGACAAGGCCGAGAAGGACCTGGCCGCGGCGCAGATCCGCGCCCAGGGCAGCGAGCGCAACCTGTCGGGCGCCAACGCCGCCACGGCGCGGGCCGAGGCCGCCGCCGCGCAGCTCGAGCACAAGCTCGCCGACGCGATCGCCGAGCTCGCGACCACGCGCGAGCGCATCGCCGCGCTCGAGGCCGGCGGCGGCCAGGCGCCCGGCGACGCGCTGCGGGCCGCCGAGGCGCGGGCCGCGGCGCTCGCGACCGAGCTCGCCGAGGTCACGAGCCAGTTCGAGACCCGGCGCGATCGCCTGGTCGAGCTCGAGGCCGCGGTCGCGTCGGCCGCCGAGCAGGCCGGCAAGCTCGCCGACGCCGAGAAGCGCGCGGCCGCGCTGCAGAAGAAGCTCGACGAGCTGTCGCGCGGCGATGCGGCGGCCGCCCCGGTGGCCGCCCGCCTGCGCGACGAGATCGCGGCGCGGGCCGCGGCCGACAACGCCGCGCGCGAGGCCGAGCGCCGGGCCGACGACGCCGAGAAGCGTGCGAGCGCGGCCGACACGGTGGCCAAGGCGATGGCCAAGGACGTCGCCGAGGCGCTGCGCCGCGCCGCCGACGCCGACACCCGGGCGCGCGGCGTCGGCCGCGACCTCGCCGAGGCGCTGCGCCGCGCCGAGCAGGCCGAGGCCCGGACCAGCGTCGGCGCGGCATCGGTGCGCGACATCGAGCAGCGCGCGGCCACGGCCGAGGCGCGCGCGGCCGAGCTCGAGCAGGCGCTCACCGCCCGGTCCGAGCAGGCCCAGAAGGATCTGGCCGGCAAGCTCGAGCAGGTCCAGAAGGAGCTGGGCGGCAAGCTCGCCCAGGCGGTGCGCGAGCTCGCCGCCGAGCGCTCGACCTCGCTGTCCCTGGTCGATCGCAAGACCCAGCTCGAGCGCGAGCTCGCCGAGGTCCGCGCCCTGGTGCCGCAGCTCCAGCAGCGCGCCGAGGACGCCGAGCACAAGCTGGGCGAGGCCGAGGCCCAGGCCGAGGCCCAGATCGATGCCCTGCAGGACCGGATCGACGACCTCGAGAGCGGGATCGCGGTCGCCGAGACCGCCGGCAAGGCGTCGGTCGACGAGATCCGGGGCGCGCTGCACGTGCAGGAGGCCGCCGCGCGCGACGCCCGCACCGCCGCCGAGCAGGCGATCGAGCTGGTCGAGCAGCTGCGGTCGCGGCTGGTCGAGCTCGAGGGCCGGCAGCGCGAGACCGACCAGGCGCGCGGCGCCGCCGAGGCCGCGCTGGCCGACGCCCGGGGCCACATCGCCGAGCTCGAGCGCGCCGCCGACGAGCGCGCCGGGCTGTCCGATCAGGACCGCGATCGCCTGGCCGACGCGGTCGCCCGGGCCAGCGACGCCGAGCGCAAGATCGACGCCCTGACCGCGCGCGCCGAGGCCGCCGACCTCGCGATCGGCCGCGCCGGCGCGCTGCAGCGCCAGCTCGACGAGGCGCTGACCCGGCTGGCGTGGCTCGAGCGCGAGCAGGGCTCGCGCGGCTCGTCGCGCGCCCCGTCCGAGCAGTCCGAGGCCGTCACCTCCGATCGCGTCGCCGCGGCCGAGCAGCGGGCGCGCGACGCCGAAGCCCGGGCGCGCGACTTCGAGGCCCGGATCGCCGACGCCGAGGCCCGCGCCGAGGCTCGGGCGCGCGACGCCGAAGCCCACGCCCACGACGCCGACGGCCGGGCGCAGAGCGCCGAGCAGCGGGCGCGCGACGCCCAGGCTCAGGCCGAGGCCCAGGCCCAGGCCCGGATCGCCGAGGCCGAGGACCGCGCGCACCACGCCGAGGCTCGGATCCAGGGCGCCGAGGCCCGCGCCGCCGACGCCGAGCACCGCGCGGAGGCCGCGCACGCCCAGGGCGAGGACCTCGCGCGCGAGCTCGCCGAGCTCCAGCACCGGCTCGCCGCCGTCGCCGCGGACAGCGACGGCGCGCGCTCGAGCGAGGCCGAGCGCCGGATCGCGTCGGCCGAGCAGCGGGTCACCACCGCCGAGCAGCGCGCCCAGGCCGCCGAGGGCAACGCCCAGGCGTTCGCCCGCCAGGTCGCCGAGATGCAGAACCGGATCGTCGCGCTCGAGCGCGAGGTCGCCACCGCCGACAACGTGCGGTCGTTCGCCGCCGAGACCGAGCGCGAGATCGCCTCGCTGCAGCGCGACCTGCGCGACGCGCGCGCCAAGCTGGCGCAGATGACGCTCGAGCGCGATCGCCTGACCAGCGAGCTGCACGACGCCCGCGGCGACGACGCCGACACCACCAACCGGCGCGCCGCGGCCAAGGCCGGCTTCGACCCCGACGCCACCGCGCAGCTCGACATCGCCAAGTACGAGTCGCTCGCGACCCGGGCCGGCGAGCTCGAGCACAAGCTCGCGCAGATCGAGCACGACGACGCCGCGCTGCGCCGCCAGCTCGCCGAGGCCGAGGAGCGGCTGCGGCTGGCGAAGATCGAGCTCGAGGACGACAACGACAGGACCCGGACCGGCAACCAGCTGCCGATCGCCGTGCTCGCCGAGCACGTCACCACGCTCGAGGAGTCGATCAACTCGCTGCGCGCCAACATGCGCGCCGCGAGCGACGAGACCGCGATGATGGATCCGTCGGAGTCGGTCAGCACGATCTCGACCGCGGTCAGCCAGGCCGCCGAGCACGTCGAGACCGCGCGCGCCGCGATCCGCGCGCTCGCCGCGTCGATCGGGATGAGCTGACGCGGCGTCGGCCTGCCGCGCGGCCCGCCGGTCACGCGGCGGCGGCGCGCGGCGCGGGGGCGTACCGGGCGCGGGCCCACGCCACGGTGGCGGCGACGGCGGCCGGCAGCGGCGTCGGGGTCGCGGCGAACCGGCTGCGGAACTGCGAGTCGTCGAGCACGAACGGCGTGCGCCACTGGTAGATCATCTCGGGCAGCTCGCCGGCCTCGGGGATGAACAGCCCCGCGATGCGCAGCAGCAGCGGCGACAGCCGGGTGACCCGGGGCTCGATGCCGACCGCGTGGGCGAACCGCGTGATCCAGGTCAGCGTCGACTCGGCCGGGTTCGCCGGGAGGTGCCAGACCCGGCCGTAGACGTCGGCGCCGGCCGACATCGTCGGGTTGGCGAGGCCGAGCGTGACCAGCGCATCGGCGACGTCGGGGCCATAGGAGTAGGTGTGCGGCTGGTCGGGATCGCCGAGCAGCTCGACCGGGCGGCCCGCGAACAGCTTGGTCCAGAACCGGTCGCCCAGGAGCGAGTTGGTGCAGCTCGGGCCGAAGAAGTCCGAGGCCCGGCCGATCGCGACCGGGAGGTCGCCGCGGCGGTGGGCGTCGAGCATGACCGCGGCGGCCTCGGCGCGCAGCGCGCCCTTGCGCGACACCGGGCCGATCGCGGTGTCCTCGGCGAGCCGGCCGTCGCCGGGCACCCGGTACATGTAGAGGTTGTCGAGCGCGACCAGGCGCGCGCCGTTGCGCGCCGCGCCCTCGGTGATGCCGCGCGCCAGCGGGACCAGCTCCTCGGCCCAGCGGTGGTAGCGCGGGTTGGCGCAGTGGTACACGACCGACGCGCCGCGCATCGCCTCGGCGGCAGCCGCCGGATCGCTGACCGATGCCGACACGGTCTCGGCGCCCGGTGGTGCGTTCGTGAACGCGCCGCGGCGGATCATGCGGACGCGGTAGCCGCGGCCGAGCAGGCGCTCGGCGATCATCGGGCCGATCTGGCCGGCACCGGCGATGACATGGAGGGCGGCGGTGGAGGCGGGGCTGAGCGGGCGATTCGTCATGCCCCAGGGATGGACCTTGCGGCGTTGCATGACAACCCCGAGCTTTGCAACACCGCCTTGTATCGATGCAAGGCCAGCAGGTACTTGCAGATGCGCACCGCCGAAGCGGTGTTGCAAGGCGGCGTTGCATGCACGCAAGATGGCGCGATGGCCGGCCCCGACGTCTCGACGCTCGACTGGGATCAGGTCCGCGTGTTCCTCGCGGTCGCGCGCGCCGGGCAGCTCGCCGGGGCGGCCGCCCGGCTCGGGCTCGACGTCTCGACGGTGAGCCGCCGGATCGATCGGCTCGAGGACGAGCTCGGGGTCCACCTGTTCGACCGCACGCGCGACGGCACGGTCGCGACCGCCGCCGCCGAGGCGATGCTGCCGGCGGCCGAGGACATGGAGCGCGGCCTGGCGCAGTTCGCCGCCGCGGTCGACGCGATCGAGACCACGGCCGAGGGCGTGGTCCGGCTGACCGCGCCGCCGGGGCTCGCCGACGCGTTCATCGCGCCGCTGCTCGCGCGGTTCCACCAGCGGTTCCCGCGGGTCACCGTCGAGCTCGACGCCAGCGTCGGCTACGCCGATCTGACCCGCCGCGAGGCCGACCTGGCGCTGCGCGCGACCCGGCCGCGCTCGGGCGATCTGATCGCGGTCAAGCTGGTGTCGACGCCGTCGATGCCGATGACCTCGGCCGCGTACGTCGCCGAGCTCGGCCGGCTCAAGCGCTGGACCGACGCGCGCTGGATCACGTGGTCGACCGACCTGGCGCACATCCCGACCGCGCGCTGGGTCGCCGATCACGTCCCGGGCGTGGTGCCGGTGCTGCGCACCTCGCACTTCGCCAGCCAGCTCGCGGCGGCCGCCGCCGGCCTCGGCGTCGTGCTCGCGTCCGAGCCGTTCCGCTTCGTCCGCAAGCTGGTGCCGATCGCCGTCGGCCGCGCGCTGCAGCCCGGCTGGGACGCGCTGCCCGTGGAGGACCTGTGGCTCGTCGGCCACCGCGCGCTGCGCACCGTGCCGCGGATCGCCGCGCTGTGGGACTTCCTCGCCGAGCAGCTCTCGGACCCGGGGCGCGCCGCCGAGCTCGCGGGCCTCGCCGGCTGAGAGCCAGGGCACGATTCGGCGCGCCAGGATCGGGGGCTGAAGACGTAGCCGCCGATGGCCCTGGGACGCTGGCGTTCGTGCTCGTGCCAGCCAGCGTCGCCGGCGCCGCTCCGGCGACCGGGGAAGGCTCGGGATGGCGACGGGGAGCCTGCCGGGACCCGGCGGAGCCCCATAGCCGGCCCGGGCTCGGGGCCCGGCCGGCGCGTGGCGTTCGCGATGCTGGCGCAGCAAGACGTGCCCTGGATGCGTGGTCGTGATGAAGCACTGGCCGGCCAGCGTGGCGAGGTGCGCGAACAGGAATTCGTTGCGCTGCGGATCGCTGGTCGATGCCGAGCAGCTGGCAGCTGCCCGCTCGAGATCCGCGCGCCGCGCCGCACCCGGGCCAGCTCGGCCCGGACGTCCACCGGCCGCTCAGTGCGTGAGCCGCCACAGCATCGCGCGAACTCGATCCAGCACCGCATCGACGGCGGCGAAGTCGGCGGGCGTGATGTAGCCGCGTGCCCGCGCGATGCGCAGCGCCGTGGTGAGCTCGCTTGCCGAGCCGGCAGCACGGCGGAACAGGTCGGCGCGATCGAGGCCGGCGCGCTGCCGTGCTTCGCTGACGTTGAGCGCGATCGATTCGGCAGCGCGGCCGACCTCGTCGGCGAGCGACTTGCGGCGCTGGCGGAGCTTGGGCTCCAGCGGAGCGAGCTGTTCCAGCACCGTGAGTGACATCTCGAGCGTATCGAACATAGAGCCTCCTTGTGATTGGCCTCCCGAGCGCCGGGGGGCCGTCGTCGCCCGATGCGTCCGCGGAGCGCACGTCCCGTGACGAGCGCGGGCACGGCAGCTCGCGCGTCGTCGACCGATCAGCTGTGGGAGCGCCGATCGCGCCACGTCGGTGGCTCAAGCGCTCGGCGCGGGACGGTGCGCGAGAGCGGCGCAAGGGCGACGGCCCC
>DASWRS010000281.1:0-4926 GCA_036403075.1 Kofleriaceae bacterium | reverse complement strand
GCCCAGGTGCTGCGCTGCGGCGAGTGCGGCGCCGCGATCGCGTTCTCGGCCGAGGCCCGGGCGCCGCGCTGCGGGTTCTGCGGCGCCACGATGGCGATCGAGCAGCCGGTCGATCCGGTCGAGGCCGCCGAGCTCCGGCTGCCGTTCGCCGTCGATCGCGCCGCCGCCGCGGCCGCGCTGCGCGGCTGGCTCGGCACCCGCGGCTGGTTCGCGCCGCGCGCGCTGTCGAGCGAGGCGGTGCTCGAGTCGCTGACGCCGCTGGCCTGGGCGGCGTGGCGGGTCAACGCCCAGGCGCTGGTGACCTGGACCGCCGACTCCGACGCCGGCGCGCTGCGCTCGGCGTGGGCGCCGCACGCCGGCGAGGCCTCGCTGGCGTTCCGCGACATCGTCGTGCCGGCGTCGCGCGGGCTGCGCGACGTCGAGGCTCGCCTGCTGATCCCGTACTACGACCTGACCGCGGCGGTGGCGATCGACGCCCGGGCCGACGCGGCGATCGGCGACGCCGGCGAGATCGCGGCGATGGTCGAGCGCTTCGACGCCCAGCGCTCGGCGGCGCGCCGCCAGGTCCAGGACGGCATCGCCGCGCTGGCCCGGGTGCGGATCGAGCCGCGGATCCCCGGCCGGCGCTACCGCAACGTCCGGGTCGCCTGCCTGCTCGAGCGCCAGGCGACCGAGCGGATCGCGCTGCCGGCGTGGATCCTGGCCTATCGCTACCGCGGCAACCCGTACCGCGCGATCGTCCACGGCCAGCGCGCCGACGTGGTGTTCGGGCGCGCGCCGATCGACTGGGCCAAGGTCGGCTGGCTCGTCGCGATCGCGGCGGCGGTCGCGGCGATCGTCGCGCTGATCGTCGCCACCCGGTAGCAGGGGCGTCGACGGCGGTTTTCGTGTAGCCGGGCACACCCAAACACGCGCGCGAGACCCTGGGAGCAAAGGTTCCAATCCCCCGGGCAGACGTAGCCGGTTCTGCATCACTGCGTGCGCACTCGCCGCGGCGAGCCCGTCCGCCCGATCGCGAACCGATCGCCAATCGCTCGCGATCCTCCACGTATGCGCCGTGGGGTGCGGCGGCGCCGGACCCGCCGCGGTGCTGGCACGGATCCTGGACCAGGGCGGCACGACTCGCGACCGGGGACATCGCGCGGTCTGCGAGTGCCTCTCTGCCAAGGAGCTCATGATGACATTGCAGCATCGATCGATCATCGCGAAGTACCCCCGTGGGCTGGCCATCGCGGCCGTGCTGTCGAGCGCAGGGCTGTTTGCCTGCGCCGCGACCGACGACGGAGCCCCGTCCGACGACTCCGACATCACTCACCCCGAGGACGACACCGTCGGCTCGCAGGTCCGCCTCCACGAGGGCACCGACGCGCCGGTGTTCGAGGCCGCGGTCGCGCAGACCCCGGGCATGGACGTCAGCTCGCACCAGGGCAACGTCAACTGGTCGGCCGCGTGGGCCAACGGCGCGCGGTTCGCGTACGTCAAGGCCACCGAGGGCACGACCTACCAGAACCCGAACTTCGCCCAGCAGTACAACGGCTCGCTCAACGTCGGCATGATCCGCGGCGCGTACCACTTCGCGCTGCCCGATCGCTCGAGCGGCGCGACCCAGGGCGCGTTCTTCGTCAGCCACGGCGGCGGCTGGTCCAACGACGGCAAGACCCTGCCGCCGGCGATCGACCTCGAGTACAACCCGTACGGCGCGAGCTGCTACGGCCTGAGCCAGAGCGCGATGGTCGCGTGGATCCGCGACATCGCCGCCACCGTCAAGGCGCGCACCGGCCGCGATGCGACGTTCTACACGAGCACGAGCTGGTGGTCGCTGTGCACCGGCAACAACGCGAGCTTTGGCGCCAACCCGCTGTGGATCCCGCGCTACGCGTCGAGCGTGGGGGCGCTGCCGGCGAGCTGGACGTTCCAGACGATCTGGCAGAACGCCGACTCCGGCATCTTCCCCGGCGACCAGAACAAGTTCAACGGCGCGATCGATCGGCTCCAGGCGTTCGCGCGCTGAGCCGCGCTGCGTCGCGCCGGCCGCGGTGCGCCGGCGGGTGGCTCGGCCGGTGCGGCGGATCCGTGCGCTGCGACTGTCGCGGACTGTCGCAGTGGTAGTTCGCGGCATCGCAGCCCGCCCGAGCAGGTCGGCGGCGTTTGCGCATTGCGCGGCGTCGTCGGCCGGGGTTACCTCGTGCCAGGAGCCCCCATGCGCGCATTGCCTCGCTTCGCCGTCCTGATTTCCTGTGCCGCCACGGTGGCGCTGCTCGCGGTCGACTCGCCGCCCGCGCGCGGCGCGCCGCCCGCGGTCCACGTCGACATCCCGTTCGAGCAGTTCGTGCTGCCCAACGGGCTGCGCGTCCTGGTCCACACCGATCGCAAGGCGCCGATCGTCGCGGTCAACATCTGGTACCACGTCGGCGCCAAGAACGAGTTGCGCGGCCGCAGCGGCTTCGCGCACCTGTTCGAGCACCTGATGTTCCAGGGCTCGGAGAACCACAAGGGCGAGTTCTTCGAGCCGTTCGAGCTGGTCGGCGCCACCGACCAGAACGGCACGACCAACGCCGACCGCACCAACTACTTCGAGAACGTGCCGACCACCGCGGTCGACGTCGCCCTGTGGATGGAGTCCGACCGCATGGGCCACCTGCTCGGCGCGCTCGACCAGGCGCTGCTCGACGAGCAGCGCGGCGTGGTCCAGAACGAGAAGCGCCAGGGCGAGAACCAGCCCTACGGCCGGGCGTTCAACCTGATCTTCAAGGCGATCTACCCCGAGGACCACCCGTACCACCACTCGGTGATCGGCTCGATGAACGACCTCGACGCCGCCAAGCTCGAGGACGTCAAGAACTGGTTCCGCAGCTGGTACGGCCCCAACAACGCCGTGCTGGTGCTCGCCGGCGACATCGATCTGGCGACCGCCCGGGACAAGGTCACGAAGTACTTCGGCGACATCGCGCCGACCGCGAACCTGGCCAAGCTGCCGCCGCGCGTCGCCCAGCGCACCACGCCGAGCCGCGAGACCGCGACCGACAACGTGCCGCAGACCCGGATCTACAAGGTGTGGAACGTGCCGCAGGGCGGCAGCGCCGACAACGACCGGCTCCAGGTCCTGAGCCGGGTGCTCGGCGGCTCGCAGTCGTCGAGGCTCGACAAGCGGCTGACGTTCACCGAGAAGCTCGCCGACAGCGTGTCGTCCAACGTGTTCGCGCAGGAGATCGGCGGCGCGTTCTTCGTCCAGGCCGACGTCAAGGCCGGCGTCGATCCGGCCAAGGTCGAGGCCGCGATCGACGAGGAGATCGCCCGGCTCGCCGCCGAGGGCCCGACCGCGGTCGAGGTCGACCAGGCGCGCACCGCGCTGCTGGCGGCGTTCGTCCGCCGGATCGAGCGGATCGGCGGGTTCGGCGGCAAGGCCGACGTGCTCGCCCAGTGCCAGGTGTTCGTCGGCAACCCGACGTGCTACCGCTCGTACCTGGCCAACGTCCAGGGCGCCACGGCCGGCCAGCTCAAGGAGCTCGCGCGCAAGTGGCTCGGCAAGGGCGCGTACACGCTCCAGATCGATCCCGGCGAGCGCAAGCCGGTCGTCGAGGACCCGGCGATCGCCGACCTGCCGCCGACCACGGTGCCGCCGGCCGCCAAGGGGCTCAAGGCGCTGGCGCAGGCGGTCGATCGCAGCCAGGGCGTGCCCAAGATCGAGAGCTTCCCGCAGCTGCGGTTCCCGGCGCTGACCCGCGCGACCCTGTCCAACGGCGTCAAGGTCGTGCTCGCCGAGCGCCACGGCCTGCCGCTGGTGCAGCTCAACATGGAGTTCCGCGGCGCGGGCTACGCCGCCGACCGCGGCCGGCCGTCGGGCACCACCGCGTTCACCCTCGCGATGCTCGACGAGGGCGCGGGCAGCTACGACGCGCTCGCGTTCGCCGCGCGCAAGGACTCGCTCGGCGCGACGATCACCGCCTCGGGCACGCTCGACCTCGCCAGCGTGCGGCTGAGCGCGGTGAAGCCGCGGCTCGACGACTCGCTCGCGCTGTTCGCGGATGTCGTGATGCGGCCTCGCCTCGACGACAAGGACATCGAGCGGGTCCGCGGCAAGTGGCTGGCGTCGATCAAGCAGGAGAAGTCGCGGCCCAACTCGCTGGCGCGCCGGCTCGTCGGTCCGGCGCTGTACGGCACCGACCACCCCTACGCGATCCCGCTGACCGGCACCGGCACCGAGGCGGGCATCACCGCGCTGCGCCGCGACGACATGAGCCACTGGCTCGCCGACTGGATCCGCCCGGACAACGCGACGCTGCTCGTGGTCGGCGACACCAGCCTCGCCGAGCTGACGCCCAGGCTCGAGAAGGCGTTCGCCGGCTGGAAGGCGCCGGCCACGCCGCTGCCGCAGGTCGCGCTGCCCCAGGTCAAGCCGGCGGCCAAGCCGCGCGTGCTGCTGGTCGATCAGCCCGGCGCGCTCCAGGCCAACCTGCTGGTCGCCGAGCTGGTCGCGCCGAGCACCGATCCGGGCGCGATCGACCTGGAGATCGCCAACGGCGTCCTGGGCGGCACGTTCAGCTCGCGGATCAACATGAACCTGCGCGAGGACAAGCACTGGTCGTACGGCGCGTTCTCCAGCATCCCCGACGCGCTCGGCCCGCGGGTATGGGCGACGGTCGCGCCGGTGCAGATCGACAAGACGGTGGAGTCGATCAAGGAGATGCGGCGCGAGGTGACCGACTACGTCACCGGCAAGGCGCCGGCCAGGCCCGAGGAGCTCGCCAAGCTGCAGGCCCAGCGGATCCGCGCGCTGCCCGGGTCCTACGAGACCGGCAACGCCGTGCCGCGGACGCTGGCCGACAACGCGCTGTACGGCCGGCCCGATGACTACCCCCAGCAGCGCGCCGGCCGGATCGGCGCGCTCACGCTCGACGCGCTCACGCAGGCGATCGCCGCGGTCCA
>DASWRS010000280.1:0-24399 GCA_036403075.1 Kofleriaceae bacterium | reverse complement strand
CTTCTGGAGCCTCACGTTGATCGGCTTTCCACCCACCCTCGCCGTCACCGGCCGCTTCGCGGTCACGTAGTGCAGCCTGCTGACGGTCAAGGTGACCTCGGTATCGCAGGGTAGCGCCAGCTGGGCGGGCACGGTGGCCCGCCCCGCGCTCCACGCCACCTCGGCGCCCGTAGGGCGGCTGATCCACGTCGGGCAGATCCGGTTCGACGGCGCCGGTGCAACGGCGACGCGAGCCCGCGACGCCGGCAGAGATGCAGCGGCCGGTCGCCCCGTGGGGCCGCCGGCGGCCTGCATGGCCGTGTCCGGGCCCGGCGGTGGCGCTGATGCGGATTGCCGGGCGCCCGCGGCCACAGCCCCGCTCGCCGCGGGTGCGTTCACCGACCTCACCGCCGCACGCTTCGGCTCCGCGCCCGTCGCCGGCCCCGCGGATGGCGTCATCCGCGGAACCGCGGGCGCGCCGGGTGGCTCCTGCACGCTGGCCACCGAGCCGCCCGGCGCCTTCGCCTCGGGCAGCGACGCCGTACCGGCGTCGGCCGTGTCGCGCGTGGCGAGCGCGAGCGCCAAACCGCCCAGCGCGACCAGCGCGACTCCAGACACGATCAGCGAACGCCCGAGGCGGCGCGACCACCACGCGACGCGAGGCGTTGGATCCACCGAGGCGGCCGTGTTCGGTGATGACAGCCCTCGGCGATGCGGCCTCGGCTTGACCTGTGGCGCGGTCGCTTGCTCGGGGGTGTCCGTCGCCAGCACCGCTCGGCGGCGATGCAGCGACCGAGGGGTGCGCGGTTCGGTCTCCAGCGCGATCTCGTCCCGGCGCGCCGGCGTCTCCGCGCTCGGTGATCGTCGGCGATGCAGCGACCGAGGGGCGGACGGCGCGGTCTCGGTCGCCACGCTGCGGGGATCCGCGGCAACTCCCTCGACGGGCTCGGCCTGCGGCGGCCGCAGCGTGGCGTCCGGCGGCCTGGCTTCTGGCTGCGTTCCGGCGGCATCGTTCGTCATCACGGCGATCGCCAGGGCCTCGATCTCGGCGGCTTCGAGCGCCAGGGCATCGATCGCAGCGGCCTCGATCATGGCCAGCTCGCTCGGCGGCGGCGCGGGCTCGCTCGGCGGCGGCGCGGGCTCGCTCGGCGGCGGCGCGGGCTCGCTCGGCGGTCCGATCGACGCGGGCCCGGCCGGCACCGGCTCCGCCGCCGCCACCTCGGTGAACCGCGCGACGGAATCTCGCCCCGGGCCCGCCGACGCCGCAACCGGCATGTCGCCGGCCAGCACCGGGATCAGCATCTCACCGCGGGCGTCGTAGTCGAACGTGCCGTGGTCCGGCGTCTGCTTCCAGCCTGGCCGCCCGGGGTAGTCCTGCACCCGCGTGCGGAGGTAGTGGCCGAGCGCCGATCCGATGATCACCTCGCGGCCGTCTTGCTGACCGACCGGCTTGACCCCGCCGGTCAGCGCCTCGATCAGGCAGCCGGTGAACAGCGAATGACCGGGCACCGGCCCGGTATCCATCGCCTGCTCGTCGTCGAGCGCCGACGTGATCACCACGCGGCTGGGGCGTTCGTTCGCGGTGGCGAACGGCGGCGCGATCAGCGAGCCGCTGCCGCGGCCCCACTTGACCCCCGACAGCGCGATGCCGCTGGCGCACGCGTCGAGGATCACCAGGATGTGCCGCGGCGGCAGCTTCGAGATCCGGCGCAGCCACGGTTCGATCTCGATCCAGGACGCGACCCGGTCGGGGTCGGCGTCGACCGGGATCAGGTAGCCGGTGCGCACGTCGTGGCCACCGACGCGCTGGCTCCGGGTGCTCCCGTGACCGGCGAAGAACACGATCAGGCTGTCGCGGGCGCCGAGGCTGTTCAGCTCGTCGGTGACCAGCGCCTCGATCGCATCGCCGGTCGCACGCGCGTCGAGCAGCGGCGGCGCGACCTCGTCGAAGCCGAGCCGCTGAAACAACGCGGTCGCGCCGACCGCATCGCTGACCGCGTTGCTCAGCGCGCGCCAGTGGCGGTGACGGTAGCGATCGACGCCGATCGCGGCGATGACCCGGCGCCCGACCGCGCGCGCGGATACGGCAATGGGCGGGACGGCGACATCGCGGCCCTCGTTCAGGATGCTCGTCCTCCCTGCATCAGTCCCTCGCATCGATCCCTCACGGCTCACCACGACCACGGTGAGGCGACGCAACCCCGCCCACCGCGACAGCCGTGGCTGCTGTCGTCAGATCTATCAGGTGCCGGCGCCGGGTGGCTACGGGCGCGACCGGGCGTGACGGTGGGAACCCGGCAGGCGCTTGCCGTACCGGCGATGATGTGTGCGCTCGCCACACCGCGCGATGGTGACCGCACACGAGCTTCGTGAGGCGGGAATCACCCGTGCGCCGAGGTCGCAGCTGGCGAGCTCGCCTCGCTGCTTCCGTGCTGGGTCGCCGCCGCCGGGGGCCACCTGCTTCATCGCCGCTTCGTGGCGGCCGGCTTCGCGGCCGGCTTGCTCGCGGAAGGCTTCGTGGCGGCCGGCTTCGCGGCGGCCGACCTCGAGGCAGCCGGCTTCCCGGCGGCGGGCGTCCCGGCGGCAGCCCTGGTCGCGCCGCGGTTCGCTGCGGTCGGCTTCCTGGCGGCACGCGGGTTCGCAACCCGCCTCGACGCGGTCGGTGTGCCGGCAGCCGCCTGCTTCGCGGCAGGCCTGGCCGTGCCGGCAGCCGCCTGCTTCGCGGCAGGCCTGGCCGTGGACCCCGTGGACCGGTGGCGGGCCGGCGTGGTCGCCGATTGCTCCGAGGTGCCGGTGCGGCTCGGCGCGGGGCGCGCGTGCCGCGGCTGGTACACGCCGAGCTTGCCGCCACCCGGCAGGGTGATGTCGGTGAGCACGCCCCAGCCCAGGTTCTTCGGCGCCGAGGTCGCGACCCCGCGGCTCTCCATGTCCGCGCGGAAGCGCTCGACGTCGTCGCACATCAGGTACAGCTCGTGCGTGCCTCCGGTTTCGGCGGGATGCACCGCGACCTCGGCCGGCGGCAGCCCGAAGATCAGCCAGCCGCCGCCGACATCGACATGACCGAGTTGAAGAATGTCGCGGAGGAACGCGCGGTCGGCGTCGGCGTCCTTGCTGTACACGATCACGTGCGCACCACTGATGAACACGGAGCCCCCTTGGTGTGGAGCGTGACTATACGTCGCTTCAGCAGGGAGCACGGCGCTGGCAGCGCACTGTGCGGTTGCGCGCGTTCAGCACTTGCGGCGCGATCCCCGAAAAACCCAGACAGAAACCCCACCTGCGTTCCAGTGCGGACTGCGTGCCAGCGTCGTGTCCACACGACTTGCATGCCATTCGATCCGGCGAGCGATTTGCTGAACACGGCGCCATGTGGTTCATGTCGATCGTCCTCAAGCACTTCGAGCTCGCGATGCGGCTCCACGCCGCCGCGCCCTGGGTTCCTCCGGACGTCGCATACGCGCACGTCGAGGCGGCGAGCGCCGCGGCCACAGACCAGGTCAGTGCCGAGCTGCTGCTCGGAATTGCGTTCGTCGAGAGCAGGTACGATCCGACCGCGGTGTCGCGCGTCGAGGGCCGCACGCGCAAGACCGGTCCGTACACCTCGACGACCGCTCCGGCAGCGCTCGATCGCAAGGCCTCGCTGTTCTGCGGGCCGCTGCAGACGTTCGCGACGTCGTGGTCGGCGTGCATGCGGATGCGGAACCTCGATGTCGCGTACACCGCGGCCGCCGCCGAGCTCCGCACGTGGCTCCGCGACCGCCGGGTGCGCGGCAGCACGACGCGCGCCCTCGCGGGCCACGGCTGCGGCAACTACGGCGTGCTCACCGGCCGGTGCAACGGGTATCCCGAGCGCGTGCGATCGATCGAGCAACGGCTCCGCGAACAGCCGCAGCGGGTCGCCTCGCGGCGCAGCGTCGCCAGCTCGTGAACCGCGGCCGGCAAGCGCCGCAGGCGCAGGTGCGGACGGTCCGCGCCGCCTGATCAGCCCAGGCCCAGCGAGAACTGCAGCGCAGCGTCGAGCTGGCCGAGCTTCGCCCTGCTCAGCGACGCGATCGGCGCCTCGAGCAGGGCCTTCGGGATCGTCACCAGGTTATCCGTGTTGATCACGCAGGGCCGGGGCATCCCATCGCGCGGGCCGAGCGCGACCTCGCTCGGGATCGCACGAACCACCGTCGAGATCTCCGCGACGGTGATCGACGACCGGATCGCGTACGCCGCGTCGCGCGAGATCAGCGCGACCGGCCTGCGGCCCGCGGGGAGCGCGAGCTGCGCCCACCAGATCTCGCCGCGCCTCATCGCCCCGACCGCTTGCGAGCCCGGGGCGGCGGCGCCGGTGAGGTCCGCGCGCCCCGGCCCGTCTTGGCCGGCCGGGAATCCGCCCCGCGCGACGGCTCGCCCGGGGCCCAGGTCTGCCAGTGCGACGTCGCCTGCGCCGCGACCGCGCGGGTCTCGTCCACCGCCTCCGGCGTCCGCCGGTAGCCCTCGATGTAGCGTCGATCGGCCTCGGCCAGGTCCGCGCTGCGGACCCATGCCTCGAGCGCCTGCGCCACCACCGAGCTCCTGGTCTTGCCGAGCCGCCGCCGCAGCCGCTCGACCACCGCGTAGATCTCGGTCGGCACGGTGACCGCGATCTTGGTGAACGGAAGCTTGTCCGGGGATCCGGACAGTGGATACGGCGCCGCGCGAGTCATACCCGAATCATACCACAGGCGTCACTGCGTCGCCGACAGGATCTGGTCGGCGCCCTGCGCGAGCAGATCGTCCGCGAGCCGGTGGCCGAGCGCCTCGGCGTCGCGCGCGGCGCCGCTGGCCTCGGCGCGCAAGATCTTCGTGCCGTCCGGCATGCCGCACAGGCCGATGATGCGGAGGTTGCCGCCGGCGGCGTCGATCGCGTGCGCGGCGAGTGGGGTCTGGCAGCTGCCGCCCATCCGCGCGAGGAAGCTGCGCTCGGCGGCGACCCGGCGCTCCTCTGCCGGATCGTGGATCGCGCGGCGGATCAGATCCGCGGTGCGCGCGTCGCCGCTGCGGGTCTCGAGGCCGAGCACGCCCTGGGCGACCGCCGGGACCGAGATCTCGAGCGGCAGCTGCTGGGTGATCCGGCTGGCCAGGCCGAGCCGGGTCAGCCCGGCGGCGGCGAGCACGATCGCATCGAACTCGCCGTCGTCGAGCTTGCGGATCCGGGTCGGCACGTTGCCGCGCAGCATCGCGATCTGCAGATCGGGCCGGCGCGACAGCAGCTGGCACTGGCGGCGCATCGACGAGGTCCCGACCCGGGCGCCGCGCGGCAAGCTGTCGACGGTGACCGGCGCGCGGGCGCACAGCGCGTCCCACGGGACCTCGCGCGACGACACCGCCGCGAGCACCAGGCCCGGCGCGAGCTCGGCCGGCACGTCCTTCATGCTGTGGACGGCGAGATCGGCCTCGTGGTCGAGCAGCGCCTGCTCGATCTCCTTGACGAACAGCCCCTTGCCACCGACCTTGGCGAGCGGCACGTCGAGGATCTGGTCGCCCGAGGTCTTGATCACGTTGAAGTCGACGACCACGTCCGGCGCGACCGCCGCGAGGCGGGCCTTGACGTGCTCGGCCTGCCACAGGGCGAGGGCGCTGCCGCGGGTTGCGATCACCAGGCGTTCGGTCACGTCACGGCCTTTCGTTCGGAGGGCGGCAGAGGCGGCTCCGCGAGCTCGCGGTCCAGCGCCGGTTGTACCTCGCGCGGCGCATCGTCATCGCCGATCTCGCTCCGTTCGACCGGCGACAGATCGAACAGCTGGCACAGGATCTCGGCGCGCATGCCGGCCTCGTCGGGCGGCGCCTCGCGCAACGCGATCGTCGGCTGGTGCAGCAGCTTGTTGACCACGAGCTGGACCAGGCGCTGGATCGCCTCGCGCTGCTGCGCCGGGTTGTGGTCCTTGCGCGCGAGCTGGTCGAGCGTCTTCTGGACCTCGGTGTCGGCGACCCGGGCGAAGCGCTCGCGCAGCGCGCGGATCGTGGGCACCACGCCCTGGGTCCGCAGCCAGTGCTCGAACTGGCCGGCCTCGTGCTCGACGATGCGCGCCGCGTGCTCGGCCGCCTTGGCGCGCTCGGCGAGGTTGGCGGCGACGACCTTCTCGAGGTCGTCGATGTCGAACACGTAGACGCCGTCGAACTCGCCGATCGCCGGCTCGGCGTCGCGCGGCACCGCGATGTCGATCACGACGAGCTGGCGCCAGCGCCGCGCCTTGGTCACGCGCTTGAACAGCGGCCGGGTCAGGATCGGCTCGCGCGCGCCGGTCGAGCTGATCACGACGTCGGCCTCGACCAGCAGCTGCTCGAGGTTGGCCCACGGCCGGGCGATGCCGTCGATCTCGGCGGCCAGCGCCTCGGCCTTCTCGGGCGAGCGGTTGGTCACGATGATGTGCTGGGCACCGGACGCGTAGAGGTGCCGGGCCGCCAGCGTCGACATCTTGCCGGCGCCGATCACGAGCACGCTCTTGCCGGCGAGGTTGCCGAACACGCGCTTGGCGAGATCAACCGCGACGGTCGACACGTTGGCCGCGCCGCGCGCGATCGCGGTCTCGGTCCGCACCCGCTTGGCGACCCCGAACGCGCGCTCGAGGCAGCGGCCGAGCAGCGGGCCCGAGGTCCCGGCCGCGCTGGCGACCCCGTACGCCGCCTTGAGCTGGCCGAGGATCTGGGCCTCGCCGAGCACCAGCGAATCGAGCGCGCTGGCGACCGAGAACACGTGGCGCACCGCCGCGTTGCCGCGGTGATCGTAGAGCACGTCGGCGACGTCGGCCGCGGCGAGCCCGCGCTGGGCGGCCAGGAACATCCGGACCGGGCCGGTCGGGTCGGCGCCGGCCTTGCCGACCCCGTAGACCTCGACCCGGTTGCAGGTCGAGACCAGGAGCGCCTCGGCGACCGGCAGGTCGGAGGTCATCGCCCGGAGCGTGCCGGACAGCTCGTCATCGCGGAACGCCAGCTTCTCGCGGACGGCCACCGGCGCGGTCCGCCAGCTGATGCCGACGACGAACAGCTCGCTCATCGCCCTAGCCCGCCATCCGCCGCACGAGATAGATCGCGAGCACGAGCAACGCGGCGAGGAACCCGGCGACGGTCAGCCGCGCCGCGCGCCGCCCGCGCCAGCCGTAGACCTGGCGGGCGACCAGCAGCGCGGCGTAGAAGATCCAGGTCACCGCGGCGAGCGGGTACTCCGGGCGATCGAGCGACTCGCCGAGCTTGGACACCCAGGCGGCACCGAGCCCGAGCGCGACGGTGAAGATCGGGAACCCGATCCAGATCAGGCGGTGGCTCAGCCGATCGAGCGCCTCGAGCGGCGCCCCGCGGTCCTTGAACGCCAGGGCGTCGAAGTTCTTGCGCCGGAGCGCGCGCTCCTCGGCGAGGTAGATCAGCGACAGCGCGCTCGCCAGCGCGAACACCCCGACCCCCAGCGTGGCGAGCGAGATGTGGATCCGGCCGAGCGCCGACAGGTCCTCCGGGGCGGTCCCCGCCGGAGTCAGCCGCGCCGCGAGCAGCAGCACCAGCGAGACCGGCATCACCGCCGCGCCGCCCAGGGTCAGCCGGTAGCGCGTGCTGGCGAGCAGGTAGCCTCCGGTGACGATGAACGACAGAAATCCGAGGGCCTCGCGCACCGACTGGGCGGGGTGAACGTGCTGCGTGCCGCGCCAGCCGATGTCGACGCCGTGTGCCACGAACGCGGCGCCGACCAGGGCAAGCGCTGCCGGCCGGAGCCGGGCATGGCCGCCGAGCACGGCCAGCAAGGCGGCGGCCGCCGCGGTGTACGCGATCACCGCGACCCAGAACGCGGGTGACGGAGCGACGGACAGCAGGCGCTCGGATGCGTCGGTCACGGCGGCAGCGGCTCGCCGATGAAGCCCTCGATCACGTCGTAGGCGGTGTCCTTGTAGATCACCGACTTCTCGAAGCAATCGGCGCCCATCTCGTCGAGCACTTCCTTGGACTTGACCCGGCCGACCAGGTCGTAGGGGTCGCCATCGCTGCCGGCGGACTTGAGGAAGTGCACCGCCGGCTTCATCGCGAACGATCGGTTGAGCTCGGTCAGCGTCATGCGATCCCCTTCGAGCGAGGCACGACCCTCGATCGTCCAGTTATCGAGCCGTTCTACCGAGATGAAGAGCCGCGACATTCCCTGGCAAACAGTGTACCGACGTCACGGCAGGCCGGCTAGTCGGTGAGGTTGCCATGGCACGGCAGCAAGGTTACATACAGCTGGACCACCGGAGGTCCGAATGGCCAGCGCGAACATCAAGGAGCTCACCGACGCCAACTTCGAGGCGGAGGTTCTGAACGCCGAAGTCCCGACCCTCGTCGATTTCTGGGCAGTCTGGTGTGGCCCTTGTAAGCAGATCGCGCCGACGGTGGACGCGCTCGCCGACGAGTACAAGGGCCGTGTCAAGGTCGCCAAGATGGACGTCGACCACCACCAGATCGTGCCGCAGCAGTACGGCGTGCGGTCGATCCCCACCCTGCTGATCTTCAAGGGCGGCAAGGTCGTCGGCCAGCTGGTCGGCGCGATGCCCCGCAGCAAGCTCGAAGCCGAGCTCCAGAAGCACCTGTAGCCGCGCCTCGCCGGGGCCTCGCCGGGCCTCGTGCCGGAGGCACGCCCCGTGCGCAGGCTGGAGGCACGGGTGGATCCAGCATCGCCCACGCGGGTCGTGCGGATCCTGCGTACAGGATCCCCAGCGGCGAGCGAGCTCCGGCGCGGTCCGCGTCCGGTCCCGTCCGCGCACCTGCGGCGCTCGCGGCTCGCGATGACCGCCCCGCGTCGGGATGCCGGCGCGGTCCGCCAGGCGGCCGCGATCACGGCAGCCGCTGCCCCGACCACACGGGTGACGTCGGGCTGGTCTGCGCGTCGAGCCTGTGCGTGCGACCGCCGCCGGCCCTGCAACCAGCAGGCGCCCCGTCGCTCGAGCTCCCGGCCGCCGCGCTGATCACGGGAGCGGAGGTGGATTGCAATCGAACGTGAACTTCAAATTCAGCCAGGTGTTGAATTGAGATCTCCGTTTCAAGACATCTACATAGAACTTCATCATTCCGGCAGGTAGGACATCCATCCGAGATGGACCACCTCGGAGCAGAGTCAGAATTCACCGTCCGCTCACCTGAATGCGCCAACCTGTCACCGCTACTTGCAATTAACTTGCAACGACGGCGGCAGGGCGCAGCCCCGAGATCGTACGCCTGCCCTCGCGATCCGGCGAGCCGCAACCGTTCGCACACGGGCTCCCGGTCCGAGCCGTGAGATGGCGTACCCCGCATTCCATCGCCAAACCCGATCGGATGATTATCCGAGGCTGATCTTGCGCGCGGTCTCATGTATTCGAGTGGCGCGATGCCTCGACGTGCTCGGGATCGCGATCTGCGCATCTTGTGCAGTGCTGTCTGGCACCGCCCATGAAGAAGGCGCGGGCGTCGTCGTTCTCCCGATCACGACGCCGAGCCCCGGACTCGCACGTCCGGGGCGGCACCTCTCTCGCGAAGGAGTCTCGTTTCATGCGCTCGCGCCTGCTGCAATGGATTGCCACCCTGAGCACCCTGACGGTCGCCGGATGTCTGGCCCAGGCCACCTCCTCCGATCCCTCCACCGACGTGACCCTCACCGATCACGTCCACATGATGCCGTTCCGCGACAGCGACAGCCACGACCCGAGGGTGGCTGCCCCGCCGGCGCCGGTCGCGCCCGCGGGCGCGCACCTCGACTATCACGGCGGCAAGGTCATCCAGAACGTCCAGATCACGCAGGTGCTGTACGGGACCGGGACCTACATCCCCGAGCTCACGGCGGCGACCGGCGTGAACATGGTGAGCGCGTACAGCCAGATGGTGGGCAGCGGCGTGTTCGACTGGCTGAGCGAGTACAACACCGCGTCGCCGGCCCAGACCATCGGTCGCGGCTCGGTCGGGGGCTCGCTCCAGATCGCACCGGCGGCGGCGCGCAACGGCACGACGATCACCGATGCCAGCATCCAGGCCGAGATCGCGGCGCAGATCAACTCCGGCGTGCTGCCCGCACCGAACGACAACCAGCTCTACATGGTGCACTTCCCCTCGGGCAAGACCATCAGCCAGGGCGGCGCGTCGTCGTGCGTCGCCGGCGGGTTCTGCGCCTATCACGGCACGTTCAAGATCGGCGCGCAGAACGTCTACTACGGCGTGCTCCCCGCGCTCACCGGCGGCTGCGCCACCGGCTGCGGCGGCGGCACCACGTTCCAGAACACCCAGTCGGTCGCGTCGCACGAGCTGATCGAGGCGGTCACCGACGCCGAGGTCGGCCTGGCCACCGTGATCGGCCCGCCGCTCGCCTGGTACGACGCGACCAACGGCGAGATCGGTGACATCTGCAACGGCCAGCAGGGCACGTTCGTCGGCACCGACAGCAACACCTACACGATCCAGAAGGAGTTCTCGAACCAGCAGAACGACTGCATCACGACCCGCGCCGTGACCACGACGCCCGACTTCAATGTCGCGCTGTCGCCGACCAGCGCGACGGTCGCCGCCGGCGGCTCGACCACGGTCTCGGTCACGACCGCCACGATCAACAGCAGCACGCAGTCGATCGCGCTCTCGGTCGCCGGCCTGCCGAGCGGCGTCACCGGCGCGTTCAACCCGGCGACGGTCACCGCGGGCGGCAGCTCGACCCTGACGCTGACGGCGGCGGCGACCGCGAGCGGCGCGGCGACCTACACCGTGACCGGCACGTCGGGCTCGACCTCGCACACCGCGAACGGCTCGCTCAGCGTGAGTAGCGGCGGCGGCACCACGGTGCTCGGCAACGGCGTCGCGCTCACCAACCTGTCGGGCGCCAGCGGCCAGCAGTCGCAGTTCTCGATCGTGGTGCCGGCCGGCCAGTCGCTGCTGACCGTCAAGATCAGCGGCGGCACCGGGGACGCCGACCTCTACGTCCGCGCCGGCACGGCCCCGACGCTGCAGACCTTCGATTGCCGCCCGTTCATCAGCGGCAACAACGAGACCTGCACGGTCAACAGCCCGGCTGCGAACACCTACTTCATCATGGTCAACGGCTTCAGCGCCTACACCGGCGTGACGCTGGTCGCGACGTTTGGCGCCGACGCGACCACGGCGCTGACCAACAACGTTCCGGTCACCGGGCTGTCGGGTGCCTCGGGCTCGCAGAAGCTCTTCAAGCTGACGGTGCCGGCGGGCCAGACCAGCGTGGTGTTCCAGATCAGCGGCGGCACCGGCGACGCCGACCTGTACGTCCGCCGCGGCGCCGCGCCGACGACCGCGACGTTCGATTGCCGTCCGTTCCTCACCGGCAACGCCGAGACCTGCACGTTCAACAGCCCGGTCGCGGCCGACTACTTCGTGATGATCCGCGGCTTCGCAGCCTACGCGGGAGTCACGCTGGTCGGGCACTTCCCCTGACCGAGACGACCGAGACGACCGCGCGATGACGGCGCGAGCGCGGCGTCAGTAGCCGTGCTTGCGCAGCGACACGTTGGCGACCAGGCCCATCGCCAGGAAGAACGTGACCAGCGAGCTGCCGCCGTACGACACGAACGGCAGGGTCACGCCGACCACCGGGGCGAGGCCGAGCACCATCGCGACGTTGACGACGACGTGCCAGAACGTCATCGCGGCCACGCCGACGCAGATCACCGCGCCGATCCGGTCGCGCGCCGACAGCGCGACGTTGAGCACCCAGACCAGCAGGAAGCCGAAGATCGCGAGCAGCACGACCGAGCCCGCGAAGCCCCACTCCTCGGCCCACACCGAGTACGGGAAGTCGGTCCAGTGCTCGGGCACGAAGTTGAACTGGTTCTGGGTGCCCTCGAGGAAGCCCTTGCCCCAGATCTTGCCCGAGCCGACCGCGTAGATCGACTGCTGCGTGTGCCAGCACTCCTTGGTCGGGGCGATGCCGCAGTCGATGAAGCCCAGGATCCGCTTCTGCTGGTAGTCGTGCATCGTCTCCCACAGGATCGGGATGGCGAGCAGGCCGGCGATCGTGACGTGGACCATCGGCCACACCGACGGCATCGCGAGGAAGCCGACCGAGAGCACGATCAGCCCGAGCAGGATCGCGGTGCCGAGATCGGGCTGCACGGCGATCAGGCCGATCGGGATCACCAGGACGACGAGCTGGCCGAGCAGCACGCGCGGCGTGTAGTTGCTCGGCTCGGTGTCCTGGAAGATCCGCCCCAGGACGAGGATCACCATCAGCTTGGCGAGCTCGGACGGCTGGATCCCCATGCCGCCGATGTTGAGCCAGCGGTACGTGATGCCGTGGTTGGTGTCGCCGACGGCCGGCTTGCCGAGCACGCGGGCAACCAGGAGCAGCGCGATCGCGATGCACAGGCCGATCCACGCCAGCCGCACCATCGCGCGGTAGTCGACGATGGTCACGACGGCAAAGCCGATCGCGCCGACCACCATCCACTGGACCTGGGTGTCGAACTTGGCGTGGTGGCGGATGCCGCGGGTCGCCGAGTACAGGTTCAAAAGGCCCAGCGTGCACAGCGCGAGGATCACGGCGATCAGCGGCCAGTCGACCGCGGCGCGGAACCGCCGCCACCGGCTGACCCCGACGGTGGTGCGCGGCAGCAACAGGCCGGTGCCCCTCATCGGTTCGCCTTGGCCGGCGGCTTCGGGGCGTCCGGGGCGCCGGCCGGGCCCGCCGGCAGCGATCGGCTGCTCGCGAAGTAGCCCTCGAGGATCTGGCGGGCGATCGGCCACGCCACCGCGCCGCCGGCGCCGCCGTGCTCGACCATCACGACGATCGCGATCTCGGGGTTCTCGGCCGGCGCCCAGCCCGCGAACCAGGCGTGCGGGGCGCCGGGGTTCCAGCGCTCCAGGTCCTTCTCGTCCTCCTGCCGGTGGTGCTTCTTGACATCGGCGGTGCCGGTCTTGCCCATCACCGGGACCACCTCGCTGTGGCCGTGCGCGAAGGCGGTGCCGCCGGGCTCGTTGGTGACCTTCCACATCCCGCGCTTCCAGATGTCGAGCGTGTTCGCCGGCGTCTTGACCTGCTTGGCGATCTGCGGCTCGTAGCTCGTGATGACGCGGCCGTCGTGGCCCTCGAGCCGGTCCACGACCTGCGGCACGTACAGCGTCCCGCCGTTGCCGAGCGCGGCGTACGCCATCGCCATCTGCAGCACGGTGACCTCGACGTCGCCCTGCCCGATCGCCGCGTTGGTCGCGAACCCGACCTTGTAGTGGCTGGTCTTGTCGTACCAGTCCTTGGTCGGGATCCGGCCGCCGGCGTCGCCGTTGAGCCCCAGGTTGGTCGGCTTGCCCAGGCCGTACTCGGCCGCGACCCGCGCGATCGGGTCGATGCCGATGCGCTCGGCGAGCCGCCAGAAGTAGGTGTCGCACGAGTGCTGGATCGCCCCGAGCAGGTTGACCTTGCCGTGCGTGCCGTGGCAGTGGAACACGGTCCCGGACAGCTGGTACTGGCCGGTGCAGAACATGTTCTCGTCCTCGGCGGCCTGGCCGTCCTCGAGCGCCGCGATCGCGGTGGCGAACTTGAAGATCGATCCCGGCGGGTAGGTCATCCGCAGCGCCTTGTCGATGAACGGCTTGCGCGGATCCTGCTTCAGCATGGTCTCCTCGGCCTGGGTCAGGTGGCCGGTCATGATGTTGGGATCGAACGACGGCTTGCTGACCATCGCGCGGATCTTGCCGGTCCGGAGCTCGACCACGACCACCGCCGCGGCCTGGACGTGCGACACCGCCTTCTCGGCGAGCCGCTGGAGCTCGGCGTCGAGCGTGAGCACGAGGTTGGCCCCGGGCACCGCCGGCACGCCGCGCTCGCCCTGGATCAGCGCCGAGGCGGTCGCGTCATCGAGCCGCTGGCCGCGCGCGTCGACCGCGAAGCGCTCGATGCCCTTCTTGCCGCGCAGGTAGTTCTCCCACTTGTCCTCGAGGCCGTAGCGCCCGACCAGCTCGCTGGCGTCGTAGCCCTGGTTGCCGAGCCGCTCGACCTCGGCCGAGGTCATCTGGGTCATGTAGCCGATCAGGTGGGCCGCGAGCTCGCCCTGCGGGTAATAGCGATACGGCTCGTGGCGGACCTCGACGCCGGGCAGCCGGGCGAGCGACTGCTCGATCAGCGCGGCGCGATCGCGGCCCTGGTCCTCGAGGATCACGATCGCGGTCCGCGGATCGCGCTTGCGGCCGACCTCGAGGCGCTCGTTGATCTTGGTGACCTCGCCGTCGGTCAGGCCGAGCATCCGGACCAGCTCGGCCTCGAGCTGCGGGGTCACCTGCTTCGGCGTGGCGTAGATGTTGAACGCCGGCCGGTTGTCGGCGAGCGGCATGCCCTTGCGATCGAGGATCTTGCCGCGCACCGACGGCAGGTAGCGCTCCTTGACCACGTTGGACACGGTGCGCTCGTAGTAGCCCTCGCCGCGCATGACCTGGAGCTGCCACAGCCGGCCGACCAGCACGACGAGCGCGCCGATCCCGATCACCGCGACCCACTTGAGCCGGCGGTGGAGCTCGCCCAGCGCCGGGCCGTTGCCCGAGCCTGGCCCCGACGATTGCCGGATCAGCATCGCCGGCCTCGCCGCGCGGGGATCACGGCGCCAGGCCCTCGAGCGCCGCGTCGCGCTCGCGGTGGGTGCGGGCGAACGCCGCGTCGATCCGGCGGAATATCCGCCACACCAGCGGTCCGAGGATCGCGGTCGCGAGCGTCACGATCACCAGGTGGCGCAGCTCGACCGAGAACGCCGCCGTCGGGATCCGGTACAGCGCGCGCACCAGGTACGCGAGCACGCCGGCGACCAGCGCGATCAGCGCCGAGAACGCGATCGAGATCGCCGCGCCGCGCACCAGGATCCGCTGCTGCACCGCGCGCGCGACCAGCGTGGTCAGCGCGAGCACCAGGGCGAGCAGCCCGGGCGGCACGCCACAGATCAGGTCGATCAGGTAGCCCAGGACGATCGCGCCGCCGATCGCCGGTGACACCTGGCGGCGCGCGGTCAGGCCGAGGTACGCCGCGGTGAGCGCGCCGAGATCGGGGATCGCGTCGGCGAACCACGGCACCAGCCGCCACAGCGCCCCGACCACGACGCAGACCAGGTACGCGGCCAGGACGATCGTCGCGGTCCTCACAGCGGCCTCGCTCCGAACGCCGGCTCGCTGCGCCGCCGCGCCTTGGCGTCGGGGTCAGGCGGCGGCGGCGGCGCGAGCAGCACCAGGACCGCGCGGACCCGCGACACGTCGACCGTTGGCGTGACCTCGACGCTCTGGAACATGCCGTCGTCGCCGATGATCTTCGAGACCTTGCCGATCACCATCCCGGCCGGGAAGCTCGCGCCCAGGCCGCTGGTCACGACCTCGTCGCCGGCCTTGACCCTGGCCTCCGAGGGCCCCGGCCGGCCCTGGCGCTCGAGCCACTCGATCTTGCACGCGTACGAATCGGCGCGCCCGGTGCCGACCAGGAGGCCGCGCGCGCCGCCGCCCTGCCCCGCCGGCAGCGCCGGATCGCGGATCACGACGTCGATCCGCGACGCCGGATCGCTGATCAGCACGACGTCGGCGTAGTCGCCGTACGCCTTGTCGATCCGGCCGACCGGGCCCTGCGAGGTGATCACCGGCATGTCGGCCGCGACCTCGCGGTTGCCGCGATCGATCCGCAGCCGCACGACCCGGAACTGCGGCGACAGCGGCGCGCCGATCACCCGCGCGCCGAGCGTGTCCGCGGGAGTCCGCTTCTTGACCACCGCGACGTCCTCGAGGGCGGCGACGTCGTAGGCCCGGCGCGTCATCGCCGCCAGCTGCTTGCGCAGCCGCTCGTTGTCGTCGCGCAGCTCGCGGTTCTCGGCCTCGACGTCGACCAGCGCGACGTAGCGCGACCAGGTGCCGCCGATGCCCTCGACGATCCACGACACGCCGGTCTCGAGCGGCGCGGTGATCCGCAGCAGCGCCTCGTCGAGCGCCGACGGCGTACCGCGCGCCAGGCTCGCCCGCAGCACGAGGGCTGGGAGCAAGATCAGCACGGCGGTGAGCGACCAGTCGACGAGCCGGCGACGCAGCGTCATTGGACGTGCGCTAGCGTAGCGCGATCTCGCGAAGCAGCCCGAGCTCGTCGAGGACCTTGCCGGTGCCGAGCACGACAGCGAGCTGGGGGTTCTCGCAGACCATCACGGGCAGCCCGGTCTCCTCGCGCAGCAGCACGTCGAGGTTCTTGAGCTGGGCGCCGCCGCCCGACAGCACGATGCCCTTGTCGACGATGTCGGCCGACAGCTCGGGCGGCGTGCGCTCGAGCACCGAGCGCACGGCATCGACGATCGCGTTGACCGGCTCCTGCAGCGCCTCGCGGATCTCGTCGCTGTTGACCATCAGGGTCTTGGGCACGCCGGCCACGAGGTCGCGGCCCTTGACCTCGACGGTCAGCGGCTCCTCGAGCGGGTACGCCGAGCCGATCTCCTTCTTGATGATCTCGGCCGTGCGTTCGCCGATCAGGAGGTTGTACTTGCGCTTGATGTACTGGACGATCGCCTCGTCCATCTTGTCGCCCGCGACGCGGATCGACTTGGACAAGACGACGCCGGCGAGCGCGATCACCGCGACCTCGGTGGTGCCACCGCCGATGTCGACGATCATGTTGCCGGTTGGCTCGGTGATCGGCAGGCCACCGCCGATCGCGGCCGCCATCGGCTCCTCGATCAGATAGACCTCGCGCGCCGCGGCGGCGAGCGCCGAGTCGCGGACCGCGCGCTTCTCGACCTCGGTGATCCCCGACGGGACGCTGACGATCACGCGCGGCCGCACCAGCGTGCGGCGCTGGTGCGCCTTCTGGATGAAGTAGCGCAGCATCGCCTCGGTGACCTCGAAGTCGGCGATCACGCCATCCTTCATCGGTCGGATCGCGACGATGTTGCCCGGCGTGCGGCCGAGCATCTCCTTGGCCTCCTTGCCGACCGCCAGCACCTTCTTGGGTCCGCCGTGCGACGACGCCTGGACGGCGACCACGCTGGGTTCATTGGCAACGATTCCACGACCTTTGACGAATGTCAGGGTCGTCGCGGTCCCGAGGTCGATCGCGAGGTCGTTGGAAAACATTCCGTAGACCCAGTCGAAGAGCATGGTGGTTCCTGGCGTAGACGCGCTGCGGCGCGCGTGGAGGTAGAGGACAGGGGAGGCGCACCTCGGTTACACCCCACCGAGTAGCTGAGCGGAGTTATCACGCGTTATGTCCGAACGCGCAAGACAATCTTACTGCGGAGAAGCGGGCTCACGCCGACGGCGTTCCCAGGGCCCCTGCCGCTGCACAGGCGGGCCCCTGCAGCTTGTACCCGGATCCCCCGGTGGCTAGGATGCCCCGCCTGCCGTACAACCGGCCGAGTCGCTCATGCTCGAACAAACGCGCCGCCAAGCTTCGATCTTCATTTATCTGATCTTCGGTCTCCTGATCGTGATCTTCATCCTGGGGATCAACCCGGGCAACAAGAGCGGCAGAGAGGGCTGCGGCGTGTCGAGCAACGTGGTGGTCGCGGTCGACGGGACCGATGCCAGCCAGACCTCGTATCACGTCGCGTACGCCGCCAACGGCGCCAACGGACGCCAGAAGGTCTACGTCGCGCTCGACGAGATCATCCGCCGCGAGCTGCTCGCCCAGGCGGCCGTCGACCGCGGGATCCGGACCTCGGGACCGCTGGTCGACGAGGAGATCAAGCGCGGCTACTTCTTCCTCGGCGGCCAGCGCATCGACTACAAGCGCCAGTTCTTCGAGGACAACAACGGCGATCCGTACTTCAAGTACGCCCGGTTGCAGAGCTGGGCGTCGATGCTGAACGTCTCGGTCAGCAGCTACCGCGAGGAGCAGGCGCGCGGCCTGCAAGCCGCGCTGATGAACGATCTCGTGACCCACTCGGTCCGGGTGTCGCGCGACGAGGCGCTCGCCGACTACCTCTACGATAACAACACGGTGACCTACGACGTGGTCGCGTTCGACCCGGGGAAGTACCGCCGCGCGATGCGCCTTTCCGACGCCGACCTGACCCGCTTCGTCGAGGGCCACACCGCCGAGGTCCAGGCGCGCTACAAGGCCGACGAGCGGCTCTACAAGGGGGTGAAGCCGCAGCTCGCGCTGCGCGAGATCTTCATCCCGAAGGCGCTGCCGGAGGCCGCCAAGCCGGCCGATGACAAGGCCGCCGGCGCCCCGAAGCCCGACGACCAGGCCGCCAAGCCAGACGACAAGGCCGCGAAGGCCGACGACAACAAGGCCAAACCTGACGACAAGGCCGCGAAGGCCGACAAGGCCGCAAAGGCCGACAAGGCCGCGAAGGCCGACGACAAGAAGGCCAAGCCCGACGACAAGGCCGCGAAGGCCGACAAGGCCGCGAAGGCCGACGACAAGAAGACTGACAAGGCCGCCGGGAACGCGCCCAGGCCGTTCGGACTGCCGATCGACGTCGCCAAGGCCAAGCTCGAGGCGGTCCGCTCCCAGGTCGCGGCCGGAAAGCTGACCTTCCCGGACGCCGAGAAACAGCTCGCCGCCGATTCGTCGGAGGATGCCCCGGCGGAGAACGGCGACCGCGGCTGGAAGTCGGTCGACAACGCCGAGCTCGGCGAGAAGGCCCTCAACGACGCCGTCAAGGCGCTCAAGCCCGGCGAGATGACCCCGGTGATCACGACCGAGCGCGGCACGTACCTCGTGATCGCCACCGCCAGGCGCGAAGGCGACCTCAGCTTCGACCAGGTCAAGAACGAGATCGCCAAGGACCTCGCCCGGGACGTGTGGAGCAAGGAGGCCGCCAAGCGCGACGCGCTCGAGGCGCTTGCCAGGGTTCAGGGCGGCAAGGGCCTCGAGCCGCAGTTCGAGCGCGAGCCGGTCAAGCCGCCGGGCGGCGGGATCCAGGAGCTGCTGAGCGATCCGAATATCCCGCAGGAGGAGAAGCAGCGGATCATCGAGCAGCTGATGCAGCAGCAGCAGAAACACGGCTCGCTCGACGTCCACGAGCAGGACGTCCCGGTCTCCTGGTCCGCCGATGCCGACGGCTCTGCCCAGGGCAGCGCAGCGACGCCCGCAGCCGGCGGCACCGCAGCCGGCAGCACCGCACCCGCGGCCGGCAGCACCGCACCCGCGGCCGGCGGCACCGCACCCGCGGCCGGCACCGCAGCTCCGGCGACCGGCGGCACCGCTCCGGCGGCCGGCGGCACCGCACCCGCGGCCGGCACCGCTCCGGCGGCCGGCGGCACCGCTCCGGCGACCGGCACCGCCGCGGCCTCCGCCCCGGCGGCCCCGGTGGAGATCGCGGCGTCCAAGGACGTGTTGCCCCAGATCACCGACGTGGCCAAGCCCAAGATCAACCGGCTCGGCCCATCGCCGCGCCAGGCCAAGATGCCCGGCATCGGCACGTCCAAGGAAGCCGTGGCCGCCCTGTTCGACGAGCTGTCCCCCGGCAACGTGGCCAAGAAGATCTACGAGGGCGAGGGCGGCAGCTACTTGCTGGTCCAGCTGATCGAGCGCTCGCAGCCCAAGGTCGAGGACTTCGACAAGACGGCGGACGCCGAGATCGCCCGGATGCAGGACGCGCGAGGCAAGGCCGCGCTGCACGAGTGGCTCAAGTCGCGCTGCGAGACCCTGACCAAGGCCGGCCGGATCCGCCCGGCGCCCGACCGGATCCGCGAGACCGACGACAAGGGCAACCCCGCCCCGACGGTCTATCACCCCTGCATGTACTTCGACTATCTCGATCGCTAGCGCGCGGCGCTAGCGCGCGGCGCTAGCGCGCAGCGCGGGCGACCCGGTCGCGGGCGCGGCTCGCCGCGAATCGAGGTGCGCTCCCGGGTCGTGCCGGCGCGCGATTTTGGGTAACGTCGACGTAGTGTTCGAGGGCGGATCGGCCACGTCGCGGCGCCTGCCGTTCCACTTCCAGGCCCATGGAGGTGTCGGTCGGCTCACGCTCGCCGATCTCGCGGTCGGCCCGGTCGCGATCGACAAGCTCGAGCTCGAGGTCAGCGACCTGGGCACCGATCCTGGCGCGGCGCCCGCCGAGCGGTTCCAGCGCCGGCGGACGATCCTGCGCGGCCTCGCGGTCCGGATCGCGCAGCCCGCGCTCGACGAGCGCATCGCCCAGATCCGCAAGCAGCTCGGTGCGGTCGGCATCACCCAGGTGTCGGCGCGGCTCGCCGACGGCTACGTCTCGGTGCGGGCCCGCGTCGCGGACGGCCTCGCCGCGGCCGACCTGTCGTTTCATGTCGAGCTGGTCAGCGCGGGCACGCAGCTCCGCGCGCTCGCCAGCGCGATCCGGGTCCACGGCCACCTCCCGACCCCCGGCCCGGTGATCGCCGACCGCCTGCTGGTCGCGCTCACCGCCGCCGACGGCGCCGGCGACGCCGCCCGCAGCGCCGAACGGCCGTACAGCCGCGGGCTGTGCGACGTCGAGCTCGACCTGATCGCGGCGCTGCTCTGGCAGGTGCTGCCGCCCAGCGGCTGGCGGTTGCCGGCGGTGTCCGAGATCGAGCTGACCCACATCCGGCTCGCGCGCAGCGCGATCGAGGTCGGCTACGGCCCGGCCGGCTCGCGCACCGGCGAGCTCGGCGTCCGCAAGCACACCCAGCAGCTCGCCGCGGCGCACGACCTCATGCACTCGGTCGACGATCAGCTGCGCAGCGGTCACCACGAGGACGCGATGCGCGGCTACCGCGCGCTGCTGGCGTCCGGCGGCCCCGATCAGCCGATGCTGCTCGAGCGCATCCTCGCGCTCGCCGCGGCCCGGCCGGCGTGGTTCTTCGACGGCCTCGAGCTCGCGCGCCAGGCGCTCGGCCGCTGGCCGAGGTTCGCCCCGGCGCACGCCGCGCTCGCGTCGATCACGCTGGCCCAGGGCGACGCCCGCGAGGCCGCCCGGCACCTCGAGGACGGCGCGCGGCTGGCCGGCGCCGGCGGCGATGACGACCAGGCCGCGCTCGCCGCGCTCGCCGCGGCACGGCTGCTCCGCGTGCTCGACCCCCGGGCCGCGACCCAGCTCTACCAGCTCGCGCTCGAGCACGATCCGGGCTCGAACGAGGCGGCCGACTCGCTGGCCGACCGGCTCGCCGACGAGCAGCGCTGGTCCGAGCTGGTCCGGCTGGTCCGGACCCGGATCGCCGCGGCCGACGTGGCGCGCGCGGTCCAGCTCCACCTCCGGCTCGCCGACGTGTTCGTGCACCAGCTCGGCGATCCGGCGGCCGCCCAGCGCGAGCTCGCCGCCGCGCGCGAGCGGGCACCCGACGACCCCGCGGTCCACGAGATGACCGCGACGATCCTCGGCACGGACGATCGCGACGGGGCGGCGGCGGCGTGGCGCGAGGTCGCGCGGCTCGCCGAGCAGCGCGGCGACCACCGGACCTGCGCGCGCGCCTGGGCCAGGCTGGGCGAGCTGCTCGCGTCGGCCGGTGACGCGGCCACCGGCGGCGCCGAGGACGCGTGGCGGCGCGCGCTCGAGCTCGATCCGCTGCAGGCCGACGCGCTGGTCGGGCTCGCCGCGGCCGCCGCCGAGCGCAACGATCACGCGATCGCCGCCGAGCTCTACGACCGGCTGCGCGCCCTCGGCCTGCCGCAGGCGGTCGCCGCCAACCACGAGCTCGCGCTCGCTCGCTCGCTGGTCGCGCTGGGCCGGACCGACGACGCCCGCGCCAGCCTGCGGCGCGCCACGTTCGCCGGCGGCGAGCCCGCGGCCGAGGCCCACGCGATGCTCGCCGAGATCGCCGACGCCACGCTCGATCGCGACCACGCGGCCGCCGAGCTCGACACCGCGATCGCCTCGCTGGTCGAGCTCGCCGCCGGCACGCCGCCCGAGGGCGACCGGCTCTACACCCGCGCCGCCGAGCTCGCGGTCGCGCGCGCGATGCTGTTCGACCGCCACGGCGAGCCGCTCGCGGCCGGCGCGGACTGGCAGCGCGCGCACGCCCTCGCCCGCCAGGCCGCGCCCGAGATCGCCCGCGACGCCGCGCGCACGCTGCTCGCCCGCTCGGGCGACGACGCCAACCTCGAGCGGCGCTGGATCGACGCGGTGCTCGCGACCCGGCCGCCACCGTCCGAGCGCGCGGCGCTGCTGGTCCGCCGCGCCGACGTCCGCCGCCGCGAGCGGTTCCCCGATCTCGCGGCGGCGCTCGCGGATCTCCACGAGGCGGTCGAGCTCACGGAGGAAGGCGCCGAGAGCGCCGGCGAGACCGAGACCCGCCGCCGCGCCTACCAGCTCGAGGCCGAGCTGTTCGCGCAGAGCGGCGACCAGCGCTCGCGCGCCCAGTCGCTGGCGGCGATCGCCAAGCTCGCCGAGCGCGCGTCCGACCGCGTCGCCAGCGAGGCCGCCGCCGCCGCGGCGTGGCTCGAGGCCGACGAGCCGGCGGCCGCGCTGCCCCACGGCGCCCGCGCCCACGCCTCGCTGGCGTCGTTCGCCGACGTCCCGGCCGCGCTGCGCCGCGAGGTCCTGATCACGCTCGGTGAGGCGGCGTGGCGCCAGCGCGCCTGGCCCGACGTGATCCGCGCGTACCACGGCCTGCTCGATGACCTCGGTCCCGAGGCCCACCGGATCGCGACGTTCCGGTTCCGGCTCGCGGTCGGCGCCGACCGCGCCGGCGACGCCGGGCTCGCGCTCGGCGCGCTGCGGCCGCTGATCGACGACCCCGAATCGATCCGCAGCGCGAGCCCCGAGCTGCGCGCCCACGCGCTGCGGCTGTTCGCGGACCTCGCCGAGCGCGCCGGCGATCACGACACCGCGGCGATGGCGCTCGAAGCGTTCGCCTCGATCGGCGGCGACAGCTCGGCGTCGGCCCGCGCCGATGCGGTGTACCGCGCCGGTGAGCTGTTCCGGCGCGCCGACCGCGACGACGACGCGATCCGCTGCTTCGAGACCGCGCTGCGGATCGCGGACAGCCACCTGCCCGCGCTCGACGCGCTCGAGGCGGCGTGGCGCGAGCGCGGCGATCTCGAGCGCGTCGCGGTGATCCTGGGCCGCAAGGTCGCCGCGACCGCGCGCCACCCGGCGCGCCAGAAGCCGCTGCTGTCGCGGCTGGGCGATCTGCAGGATCAGCTGCGCCGGCCCGAGGTCGCGCTGGCGACCCACCAGCGCGCGCTCGAGATCGATCCGATGTGGCGGCCATCGCTGCGCCACGTGACCCTCCGGCTGCGCGACTCCGGCCAGGTCGTCGCGGCCGCCGGGGGCCTCGCCCAGCTCGCCGGCGATCTGCACGGCGATCACGGCACCGATCTCGCGATCGTGACCCGCGAGCGCCAGATCGCCGCCGAGGCGCTCGCCGAGCTGATCGCCCGGCTCGACGATGCCCAGATCGACGCGGTCCGCGCCGTGGCGCTGCCCGCGCTCGAGCGCGCCGCGCTCGACAACGCCGACGTCGGCGCCGGCCTGGCGCGGCTGCGCGGCGAGGTCGCCGCCGCCGCCCCCAACACGCCGCGCAGCGAGGCCGATACCCAGAGCGGCCGGGTCGCGGCCGCTCCGGGCGGCGCGCTGTCGCTGCGCGAGGCCGCGGCGCGGGCCCGCGCGGCCGGCAAGCTCGACGAGGCGTTCGCGACGCTCGAGACCGCGAACCACGTCAGCCCCGGCGACGCCACCGTGCTGCGCGAGCTGGTCGAGATCGCGACCGAGCTCCGCGACCACACCGCCGCGGTGCGGCACCTGACCGCGCTCGCGCTCCGGCTGTCCGGCGCCCGCCGAGGCGACGCGCTGCTCGAGCTCGCCGACTTCTACTACGACCGGCTCGACGATACCCCGCGCGGCCGCGAGGCGATGCGCAAGGCCGCCGAGGCGTTCGGCTCGGGCACCCGGCGCGACGCCACGCTGCGCCTGCTCGCCACCGAGGCCGGGACCCACCTGGCGTGGGACGTCGCGGTCGAGTCGCTGCTCGCGATCCCGGCCGAGAAGCGCACCCAGGCCGACTTCACCAGCCTGGCGACCGGGCTGATGCGCGCCGGCCGCGACGCGGACGCGCTGGCCGCCGTCGAGGCCGCGACCGCGGCCAGCCGGTTCGACGACGGCGGCGAGCTGCTCCGGATGATCCAGCTCGAGATCCAGCGCAAGATCGACCTCGCCCGCTCGCTCGAGGACCGCGCCGGCTCCGCGCCGGCACACGAGGCGGCCGCCTTGCTCGACGAGGCACAGCAGCTACGGGTCGCGATCGGCCAGCCCGGCACCCACCCGCTGCGCGACCTCGCCGCACCCGACGGCGAGGCGCCCAGGTCCGACACCGCGCCGTGGCCGATGCGCACCAAGACCCGGCCCGGCGTCCCCAACCGGAAGGTGCAACCGGCCGCGGTCGGTTCGCGCTCCCGGCCCACCCTGCCGCCGCCGGTCGGCGGCGCTGCCGGCGCGAGCGACCCACCGCCCAGCAGCCCCGCCATCGCCGTGCCCGCGGCCGCGGCCGCCGAGCGGTCGGACGACAGCATCCCCGGCATCGTCATTCCCGAGACCAGCCAGCCGATCCGCAGCAGCCCCGCCATCG
>DASWRS010000279.1:0-24101 GCA_036403075.1 Kofleriaceae bacterium | reverse complement strand
CGGCGCGTCGCGAGCCACGCGGCGAGCGAGATCAGCGGCCAGGCGAGCCACGCGACCTGGGCCCACCACGGGCGCTCGAACCGCAACGCGAGCACGTGGTGGCCGGCGGGGACGTCGACCGCGGGGAAGTCCGGGGTGACGCGGCGGATCGGCACGGGGGCGCCGTCGAGGTAGGCGTGCCAGCGCGGATGCCAGCTCTCGCGCGCCACGAACGTCGTGGTCGCGGTGGCGTCGACCTCGGCATAGAGGTCGGCGGCGTCGCCGGGCGAGTCCTGGCGGAATGACCGTACGACGCTGCCGTGGGGCGGGCCGCCGGCGCCGCCGGAGCCCGGGTACGCCAGGACGCGGTTCTCGAGCGGCTGACCGGTCTTGTACCAGTCGATCGCGGCGGCGTGGATGGCTCGCTTGGCGCCGGGCTTGAGCGCGCCGCTGACCTCGACCGCGGACACCAGGCCCGGCGCGGGCAGGCGGCGCACCATGTAGTTCTTGGTCTCGAACACCAGGTCGCCCGGCGGCATCGACGCCGCGTTCTTCTTCTCGAACACCAGCAGCGGCGCGTCGTAGACCCACGCGTTCTTGGCGTACTCCTTCGACGTGTTCCACAGAAAGTCGTAGTTCGGGCTGGCCTGCAGGCCGCCGCCGCCCATCATCAGCAGCGACGGGCGCCGGCCGTACTCGTAGCTCAAGAGGTTCCACCAGTGGTTCTCGGCGCCGGGGCCGACCTGCTTGCGGCCGGGCCGCTCGGTCTGGAGCCGCTGGGTGATCGTGTGGAGCTCGGCGCCATGGCTGTTCTCGAAGTCGCCGAGGACGTGGACGCGGGAGATCAGGGCGCGCCCGCCGGGGAACACCAGCAGCACGCCGAGCGCCGCGGTGATCGCCGCGAGGCCGGTGCGGACGCCGTACTGCAACGGCGCACCGGCGATCCCCGCGCGCCACCGGCGGGGGCTGATGGCGACCAGCACGCGGCGGATCGGGCGATGCAGCGCCGAGCCCTCGGGGGCGTTCCAGATCGACGCGCACAGCGCGACGAACCCGGCGCCGATCGCCAGGGACATCACGACCTGCATCGCGCCGAGGAACCGGACCGCAGGGACCAGATCGTCGTCGGTCTTGGGCAGGTGTGGCCCCAGGCCGAGCCACACCGCATAGACCGCCGCGGGAGTCCACAGCCAGCGCATGAACCGGCCGCGCGCGAGCAGCGCGGCGATCGGCAAGGTCCAGGTCAGCACCACCGGGCGGGCGTAGTCGAGCACGCCGCCGTGGCTGTACCAGGTGAGCAGGGTGCCGAAGCCGGGGCCGACCTCGTCGTTGACCCTGTGCGGGAAGCCGCCGAACCCGGCGTAGTCGACCACGAGCGGCAGCCAGAACGCCATGCACGCGATCGCCAGGGCGACCGCGAAGATCGCCAGCCGGACCAGCTCGCCCCGCATCGGCCGGGGCGGCGGCCGGCTCCAGCGGTTGCCGAGCGCCACGACGGCGTCGGACAGCTCGCCCCGATCCGCGAGCAGGCCCGGGGCGAGCTCGGCCAGCACGCGGTCGACGCCGCGGAGCAGGAGCTGGGCGACCCAGCCGGCGAACAGCGCGATGCCGAGGCCGAACCCGGCGAACGGATGGCACAGCGACACGAACGTGCCCCAGGCGATCGCCGGGGCGAGGCCGCGCGCGCTGCTCGCCCAGCGCACCGCGTGGCCCAGCGCGAGCGGGAACGCGGCGAGCGCCCAGGTCTGGGTGTAGAGCCCGACCTGGAACGTGCCGGCGTTGCCGGTGCCCCACCGCGACTCGCCGTTGGTGAAGCCGATCGCCAGCGCGGCGATCGCGGCCTGCCACGGGGTCGCGCCGACCAGGCGCATGCCGCGATACGCCGCCGCGGGCGCCAGCACCAGCGGCAGGAACACGCTGAGCTGGAAGAACAACAGGTGGTGGCCAAAGATCGCCGCAGGGATCGCCGAGGCCAGCTGCGGGACCACCTGGTAGTAGTAGGCCGACGCGAAGCCGGCGTTGGCGCTCGGGTTCCAGAAGTCGAAGTCGCCGGCGCGCAGGCAGTCGGCGATCCGCGCGCTCTCGGCCATGTGGAACGTGAGGTCGTCGCCCGCGAGCTCGCCGGCGAACATGTGGCCGTAGATCGCGACCATGGCCAGCGTGATCACGCCGAGCCCCCACAACGCGCCGTGCTGCATCAGCCACGCGGCGGCGCGGTCCCACAGATCCGGCGGCATCGGTTCGGTGTCGGCGTGATCGTCGTCGGCGCCCTCGTCGTCGCGCGACCGCGCCGGATCTGCGCCGCCCGTCTGCGCGGCGACCGCGGATGCGTCCGCGTGCCCGTCCGGCGGTTGCGAGGAGCCTGGCGCCACCGATCGATCTTGCCCGGGCTGCGTCCGGAAGCCATCGACGCCGGCGGCCGATGCGTCGCGATCGTCCGGCGGCTCGAGCCCGGGGGCGTGCGCCGCCGGCTCGATCGCGTCGCGCGCCGGGGGTACACCGCCGGGCCGGCCGGCGTCGTCGTCGGTCATGCGACCTCCAGCAGATCCGCGATGCGATCGTCGTCGAACACCGGGGTCGCGCCGCGCACGCCGGCGACCGCGGCGGCCCACCGGCTGGCGACCCGGCCCGACGCCGCGAGGTCCCAGCCCGCGGTCATCCCGAACACCAGCAGCGCCAGGTAGGCGTCGCCGCAGCCGACGTTGTCGCCGCCGGGCGCGGCGGGCACGGCGGGGATCTCGATCGCGGCGCCGGCGGCCGGAAAGATCGTCGACCCGGCCGCGCCGTGGGTCACGACGACGATGCGCGGCCGCTCGCCGCGCAGCCGGGCGACCGGATCGTCCCAGCCCAGCAGCGCGCGCAGCTGGCCGACCTCGCGATCGTTGAGCTTGATCACGTCGGCGTGCGCGAGCGAATCCGCGACCGCGTGGGCCGCCCGATCGTTGGGCCGCAGATTGGCGTCATAGACCTTGAGCGCGCGGCGCGCGGCGGCGAGCGCGTCGCGCCACTCGGCCAGGCCCTCGGTCGTGCGCTGCGCCAGGGTCCCGTAGACGAACACGCCGGCCTCGGCGAGCGCGTCGCGCACGGCGGCGCTGCAGGCGATCCGCTCCCACGCACGGCCGGCGTGCAGCGTGTAGCGCGGCTCGCCGCCGTCGAGCGCGATCGTGACCTCCCCGGTCGCGCGCTCGGGATCGATCTGGATCAGCGACGTGTCGACCAGGCCGTCGAGCCGGGCGAGCGCGCGGCGGCCGTCGGCGTCGTCGCCGACCCGGGTGACCAGCTGGGCCCAGCCGCCGGCCTGGGCCAGGTGCCAGGCGACGTTGGCCGGCGCGCCGCCGAGCTGTTCGCCGCCCAGCTCGGGCGGGAACCGGTCCCACAGCAGCTCCCCCCAGATGACGACCGCGTCGGTTGACATCGCGCTACTTGGTGTAAATACTACACTCAAAGGTGCCAGAACCAGAAAATCTGTACGGCGGCTCGCTCGCGCTGCTCACCGACTTGTATCAGCTGACCATGGCCTGCGGCTACTGGAAGGCCGGGGCAGCCGAGCGCGAGGCGGTGTTTCACCTGACGTTCCGCCGAGCGCCGTTCGGCGGCGGCTACGCGATCGCCGGAGGCATCGAGCCGGCGATCGAGTACCTGCGCCGGCTGGCGTTCTCGCCCGACGACCTGGCGTACCTGGCGACCCTGCGCGACGGCGAGGGCGCGGCGCTGTTCCCGGGCGGGTTCCTCGACTACCTCGAGCGCTTCGCGTTCGCGTGCACGGTCGACGCGGCGCCCGAGGGTAGCCTGGTGTTCGGCCACGAGCCCATCGTCCGGGTCCGCGGCCCGATCGCGCACGCCCAGCTGGTCGAGACCGCGCTCCTGACCCTGGTCAACTTCGAGACCCTGATCGCGACCAAGGCATCGCGCGTGGTCCAGGCAGCGCGCGGTGCGCCGGTGATCGAGTTCGGGCTGCGCCGCGCGCAGGGCATCGACGGCGGGATCTCGGCGTCGCGCGCGGCGTACCTCGGCGGCTGCGCCGGGACCTCGAACGTGCTCGCCGGGAAGCGCTACGGTATCCCCGTGCTCGGCACGCATGCCCACAGCTGGGTGATGTTTCACGGCGACGAGCTGGCCGCGTTTCGCGCCTACGCCGAGGCGATGCCGGGCAACGCCACGCTGCTGGTCGACACCTACGACTCGCTCGATGGCGTGCGCCACGCGATCACGGTCGGCCGCGAGCTGCGCGCGCGCGGCCACGAGCTCGCCGGGATCCGGCTCGACTCCGGCGACCTCGCGCACCTGTCGATCGAGGCCCGGCGGATGCTCGACGAGGCCGGGTTCCCGGGCACCCGGATCGTCGCGTCGAACGACCTCGACGAGGTCGTGATCGGCTCGCTGCTCGAGCAGGGCGCGCGGATCGACACCTACGGCGTCGGCACCCGGCTGGTGACCGCCCACGACCAGCCGGCGCTCGGCGGCGTCTACAAGCTCGGCGCGGCGCGCGACGACACCGGCGCGTGGCGCGACGCGATCAAGCTGTCGGAGCAGCCGATCAAGATCACCAACCCGGGGACGCTCGCGGTCCGCCGGCTGCGCCGCGGCGGCGAGCTGGTCGCCGACATCATCTACGACAGCGACGCGGGCTGGCAGTCGGCGCAGCTCCACGACATCGAGGACCCGTTCCGCCCGGCGTGGACCCCGGTGTTCGACGAGGCCTCCGACCTGCTGGTCACCCGCCTGCGGGTCGGCGAGCCGGTCGGCGATCCGGACAGCCTGGACGTCGCCCGCGACCGCGCCGCGCGCGAGCTCGCCCAGCTGTCGCCGCGCGTCCGGCGGTTCCTGAACCCGCAGCCGTACCCGGTCGGGCTCGACCCGCACGTCCACGCCCGCAAGCAGCAGCTGGTCGCCGAGGCGCGCGCCGCCAGCGGGCAGACCGTGCCATGACCGCCCCGATCGTGTTCTCGACCCTGGCCTACGACTACCTGGGCCGCGCCGTGGCCGCCCGCGGCGGCTGGGAGCTCGGCCGGGTCTCGCGCAAGACCTTCCCCGACGGCGAGCACTACCTGCGGATCGAGACCGATCCGGCCGACCGCGACGCCGTGCTGGTCGGCGGCACGACCGACGACGCCGCGACGCTCGAGCTCTACGACCTGGCGTGCGGCCTGGTCACCGCCGGGGCCTACCGGCTGCGCATCGTGATGCCGTTCTTCGGCTACTCGACGATGGAGCGCTCGGTCCGGCCCGGCGAGATCGTGACCGCCAAGACCCGGGCGCGGCTGTTGTCGTCGGTGCCGGTCGCGAGCCGCGGCACCCACGTGTTCCTGCTCGACCTCCACGTCGCGGCGATCGCGCACTACTTCGAGGGCGGGATCCGGCCGGTCCACCTCTACGGCAAGTCGCTGGTGACCGCGGCGGCGCGCCGGCTCGGCGGCGACGACTTCGTGCTGGCGTGCACCGACGCGGGGCGCGCCAAGTGGGTCGAGTCGCTGGCCAACGACCTCAACGTCGCGGCCGCGTTCGTCTACAAGCGGCGCCACGACGACGCGACCTCGGTGACCGGGGTCTCGGCCCAGGTCGCCGGCAAGCACGTCGTGATCTACGACGACATGATCCGGACCGGCGGCTCGCTGCTCGGCGCGGCGCGGGCCTACCGCGACGCAGGGGCGCTGGCGATCGACGCGGTCGCGACCCACGGCCTGTTCCCGGGCGACTCGCTGGCCCGGATCGAGCAAAGCGGCCTGCTCGGCCGGATCGTCGTCACCGACAGCCACCCCCGCGCGGTGGCGCTCCAGGGCGCGTTTCTCGAGGTCGCCAGCACCGCAAACCTGCTCGCCGAGCATCTGATCTCCAACCGCTAGGGCCAGCCGCCATGAGACTCGTCAAGGTCGCCGTCGCGTGCGTCAACCAGACCCCGCTCGCCTGGGACGATAACCTCGCCCACCTGCGGGCCGCGATCGATCTGGCGCGCGCCGAGGGCGTCACGGTGCTGTGCCTGCCCGAGCTCGCGATCACCGGGTACGGCTGCGAGGACGCGTTCTTCATGCCCGGCCTGCAGGACACCGCGTTCGCCCAGCTCGAGGCGCTGGCGCCGGCGACCCAGGGCATGGTGGTCGCGGTCGGGCTGCCGGTCTATCACGAGAAGGCGCTGTACGACGCCGGCGCGCTGCTCGCCGACGGCGAGATCGTCGGCTTCGCCGGCAAGCAGTTCCTCGCCGGCGACGGCATCCACTACGAGCCGCGCTGGTTCAAGCCGTGGCCGGCGGGCGAGGTCGACACCCTCGAGCGCACCGGGTCCGACGGCGTGGTCCGCCGGTACCCGATCGGCGACCTGGTGTTCGACCTCGGCGATGTCCGGATCGGCTTCGAGATCTGCGAGGACGCCTGGGTCGCCAACCGGCCCGGCGTCGATCTCGCGCTGCGCGGCGTCGACATCGTGTGTAATCCGTCGGCGAGCCACTTCGCGTTCGACAAGTTCACGATCCGGCAGCGCTTCGTGGTCGAGGGCTCGCGGGCGTTCGCGGTCGCCTACCTGTACGCCAACCTCCTGGGCAACGAGGCCGGCCGCGTGGTCTACGACGGCGGCGGGCTGATCGCGTCCAACGGCGTGCTCGCGGCGCGCGGCCGGCGGTTCTCGTTCCACGACGTCGAGCTGACACAGGCGGTGGTCGACATCGACGCCAACCGGCGCGCCCAGGCCGGCCGCGGCAGCCACCGGCCGCGGCACGACGCCGAGAAGCTGGTGGTCGAGCGGCCGTTCGCGTGGCCGAAACGCCGGCCCGAGCCGGTGCCGCGGCCGGTGCCGTCGTGGGAGGACGGCGCGCACATCCGCGAGGAGGAGTTCGCGCGCGCGGTCGCGATCGGGCTGTGGGACTACCTGCGCAAGAGCCGCGGCCAGGGCTACGTGGTGTCGCTGTCGGGCGGCGCCGACTCGGCGGCGTGCGCGGTGCTGGTCGCGCTCGCGGTCCGGCTCGCGTTCGCCGAGCTCGGGCCGGGCGGCGTCCGGGCGCAGCTCCCGGCGTGCCGGCGGCTGCACGACGTGATCGAGGCCGGCGGGGACCAAGCCGGCGGGGACCAAGCCGGCGGGGACCAGGCCGGCGGGGACCGGGACATCGTGACCGCCGCGATCGGCGCGCTGCTGGCCTGCGCGTACCAGCCGACCGAGAACAGCGGGCCGGTGACGCGCCACGCCGCCACCGAGATCGCCCACGCGATCGGCGCCGAGTTCCACGTGATCGACGTCGACGCCCAGTACAAGGCCTACATCGCCTCGCTCGAGGCGGCGCTCGGCCGCAAGCTGACGTGGGCGACCGACGACGTCACCCTCCAGAACATCCAGGCCCGGGTCCGCGCGCCGTCGATCTGGATGCTGGCCAACGTCCGCGGCGCCGTGCTGCTCACGACGTCCAACCGCTCCGAGGCCGCGGTCGGCTACGCGACGATGGACGGCGACACCGCCGGCGGGCTCGCGCCGCTGGGCGGCATCGACAAGACGTACTTGCGCAGCTGGCTGGCCTGGATGGAGACCACGGGGCCGGTCGGCGCCGAGCCGGTGCCCGCGCTCGGCCTGGTCAACGCCCAGCAGCCGACCGCCGAGCTCCGGCCGAGCCGCCCCGGCGACGCGGCGCAGACCGACGAGGCCGACCTCATGCCCTACGACCTGCTCGAGGCGGTCGAGGACTCGGCGATCCGCGACAAGCACACGCCGATCGAGGTCCTCGAGGAGCTGTTGCCGCGCTACCCCGAGCGCACGCCGGTCCAGCTCGCGACCTGGATCGAGCGGTTCTTCCGGCTGTGGTGCAGGAACCAGTGGAAGCGCGAGCGGCTCGCGCCGAGCTTCCACCTCGACGACCGCAACGTCGATCCGAGGTCGTGGTGCCGGTTCCCGATCCTGTCCGGCGGCTTCGAGCGCGAGCTCGCCGAGCTCCGCGGCTACGTCGCGGCCGGGAAGGCCGACCGGCGATGACCTACGCCTACGAGTACCCCCGGGCGGCGCTCGCGGTCGACTGCGTCGTGTTCGGTCTCGACGAGACCGACCTGAAGGTCCTGCTGATCCAGCGCATGCTGCCGCCGTTCCAGCACGCCTGGGCGCTGCCCGGCGGGTTCGTCCGGCTCGACGAGACGCTCGACGAGGCCGCGCAGCGCGAGCTCCGCGAGGAGGCCGGGGTCGAGGACGTCTACCTCGAGCAGCTCTACACGTTCGGCGCGCTCGGCCGCGATCCGCGCGAGCGCGTGGTCACGGTGGCGTACTACGCGCTCGCCAAGCTCAGCGATCATCGGATCCGGGCGGCGACCGACGCCATGGGTGTGGGCTGGTTTGCGCTCGACGACCTGCCCAAGCTCGCGTTCGATCACGACCAGATCGTCGCCCGCGGCCACGAGCGGCTGCGCGGCAAGGTCCGCTACGCACCGGTCGGCTTCGAGCTGTTGCCACCGCGATTTTCGCTGACCCAGCTGCAGCGGCTCTACGAGATCATCCTTGGTACCGATCTCGACAAGCGCAACTTCCGAAAGAAGATCCTATCGATGGATCTGCTGGTCGAGACCGACGAGGTGGAGCAGGGTGTACGACATCGCGCCGCGCGGCTGTATCGCTTCGACCGGCGCAAGTACGAGCGGCTGCTCAAGCAAGGTTTCGAGCTGTCGATCTAAGATACCAGGATGCGAGCGTTGATCCTCGTCGACCTCCAGCACGACTTCTGTCCCGGCGGCGCGCTCGCGGTGGCGCGCGGCGACGAGACGGTCGCGGTGGCCAACCGACTGTTACCGTACTTCTCGATCGTGGTCGCGACCCAGGACTGGCACCCCGCCGATCACCAGAGCTTCGCGACCCAGCACGCGGGGCGCAAGCCCGGCGAGCTGATCGAGCTCGACGGCCTGCCGCAGGTGCTGTGGCCGCCGCACTGCGTGCAGGGCACGACCGGGGCGGCGTTCCACGTCGACCTCCAGCGCGACAAGGTCACCGAGGTGTTCCCCAAGGGCACCGATCGCACGGTCGACAGCTACAGCGGGTTCTTCGACAACGGCCACCGCAAGTCGACCGGGCTGGGCGACTGGCTGCGCGCGCGCTGGATCACGCGGGTCTACGTCATGGGCCTGGCGACCGACTACTGCGTCAAGGCGACCGCGCTCGACGCCCGCGACCTCGGGTTCGACACCTGGGTCATCGAGGACGGCTGCCGCCCGGTCGAGCTCCACCCCGGTGACGGCGACCGCGCGGTCGCCGCGATGCGCGGCGCGGGGGTCACGATCGTCGAGAGTGGCACGATCGGCTCGTGACCGACCCCTCCGACGAGTGGCACCTGCGCGCCGAGCGGCGGTTCGGCATGATCGTCGAGGCCGCGCCGAACGCGATGCTGATGATCGACCGGCGGCGGATCATCACGCTGATCAACCGCAAGGGCGAGGACCTGTTCGGCTACCCGCGCGACGAGATCATCGGCCAGCCGATCGAGCTCCTCCTCCCCGAGCAGCTGCGCGAGCCTCACGCGGCCCACGTCGCGGGCTACTTCGCCGCGCCGCGCGATCGGCCGATGGGCGCGGGCTCCGAGCTGGTCGGGCGGCGCAAGGATGGCAGCGAGGTCGCGCTCGAGATCGGCCTGAGCTCGGTCGAGCTGCCCGAGGGCAGCTTCACCCTGGCGTCGGTCATCGACATCACCGAGCGCAAGCGGATCGAGGACGAGATCCGCCGCAGCAACTCCGAGCTCGAGCAGTTCGCGTACATCGCGTCGCACGACCTCCAGGAGCCGCTGCGCATGGTCGCGAGCTTCACCGAGCTGCTCGGCCAGCGCTACCGCGGCAAGCTCGACGAGCGCGCCGACAAGTACATCTTCTACGCCGTCGACGGCGCCCGGCGGATGCAGCAGCTGGTCTCCGACCTCCTGACCTACTCGCGGGTCGGCTCGCAGGGCGGCCCGCTGGTGGCGGTGTCCGCCGACGCCGTGCTCGGCCGCGTGCTGACCTCGCTCGCCGGGCCGATCCGGGACACCGAGGCGGCGTTCGGGATCGGGCCGCTGCCCACGGTGCTCGCCGACGAGTCGCAGCTCGGCCAGCTGTTCCAGAACCTGATCGCGAACGCGCTCAAGTTCCGCGGCGAGGCGCCGCCGCGCGTGCGGATCGACGCGCGGGTCACGGGCGATCGCTGGCTGTTCTCGGTCGCCGACAACGGGATCGGCATCGAGATGCAGTACGCCGAGCGGATCTTCCAGATGTTCCAGCGACTGCACGAGCGCGGCAAGTTCGCGGGCAGCGGCATCGGGCTCGCGGTCGTCAAGCGGATCGTCGAGCGCCATCGCGGGCGGATCTGGCTCGAGTCGACGCCCGGCGTGGGGACCACGTTCTACTTCACGCTCCTGCCCGCGATCGAGAAGGTCGCCGCGTGACCACGCCGGCCAACCCGATCCACGTGTTGCTGGTCGAGGACAACCCGGGTGACGCCGAGCTGATGCGCGACACCCTGGACGGCAGCGCGCTGGCGCTCGAGCTCTCGGTCGCGGTCGACGGGGTCGACGCACTCGATCACGTCCTGCAGCGCGGGCGCCACGCGGCCGCGGCGCGGCCCGACCTGATCATCCTCGATCTCAACCTGCCGCGGATGCAGGGCCACGAGTTCCTCGCCGAGCTGCGCAGGCTCGACGCGCTGCGGGCGACGCCGGTGGTGATCCTGACCTCGTCGGATGCCGGCAAGGACATCGCCTTGAGCTACCGGCTGGGCGCGAACTGCTACCTGACCAAGCCGCTGGACCTGGTCGCGTTCCAGGCGGTCGTGCGCGCGATCGAGAGCTTCTGGCTGTCGCTGGCGAAGCTACCGTGACGGGTCCCGTCGCACCCGGACCGACATCGCCAGAGATCCGGCTGGGGTAGGGCTGGGGAGGTCTGGTGCGAGCGCCGCGCCGCACCGCTCAACCGGCGAACGGACCGGCCGACGGTCTCATCATGGAGTTGCCGAGGGAGCATTCGGAGGTACTGCTGGTCGAGGACAGCGACGGTGACGCGCTGCTGTTCGAGGAGTACCTCGCGGAGGTCTGCGGCGCGCTCGTGACCCGCGCGAGCCGGATCGATGTCGCCGCGCAGCTGTTGCGCGACCGCAGCTTCGACTTCGTGATCTCGGACCTGACGCTGCCCGACGCCCGTGGGCTCGACGCCGTGCGCCAGCTCCAGCCGCTCGCGCCGACCACGCCGCTGATCGTCGTCACCGGCCTCGACGACGAGGACCTGGCGATCCAGGCGATGCAGCACGGCGCGCAGGACTACCTGGTCAAGGGCCAGCTCGACGCGTCGATCCTGCGCCGGACGCTGCGCCACGCCGCCGAGCGCAAGCGGATCTGCAACCGGCTCGTCCACCTCAGCCGCCACGATCCGCTGACCGGCACGGCCAACCGGGCGGGGCTGCGCGACCGGATCGAGACCGCGCTCGCCCGCGGCCGCCGTCACGCCGTCGCGTTCGCGGTGCTGTTCATCGATCTGGATCGATTCAAGGCGATCAACGACACGCTGGGCCACGACGCCGGGGACGCCGCGCTGATCGAGGTCGCCACGCGGATCGGCAAGTGCGTCCGCACCAGCGACCTGGTCGCGCGGCTCGGCGGCGACGAATTCGCCGTGCTGCTCGACGACCTCGAGCCCGGCGATCACCCGCTCGACGTCGGCCGGCGGATCCTGTGCGGCATCGAGCGCCCGATCGCGCTGCCCGGCGGCGAGATCGTGGTCACCGGCAGCATCGGCATGGCGTGCTACCCCGACGTGTCCGGCACCGCCGACGACCTGCTCAAGGCGGCGGACTCCGCGATGTACGTGGCCAAGCGGCGCGGCCGCAACAACATCCAGGTCGTCGGGGTGGTCAACGCCGAGGAGCGTGCCCGGCTCGCGATGATCCACGACCTGCAGCACGCGCTCGAGCGCGGCGAGCTCGGGCTGCACTTCCAGCCCCAGCTCACCGTGGATCGCCGGCACGTCGTGGCCTACGAGGCGCTGCTGCGCTGGCACCGGCCCAACGCGCCGGCGGTGTCCCCGGCGGAGTTCGTGCCGCTGCTCGAGGACAGCGGCCGGATCGCGGCGGTCGGTGCGTGGGTGCTCGATCGGGCGTGCGCCCAGCTGGCGTCGTGGCGGGCGGCGGGGTGGCGCGACCTCCGCGTCGCCGTGAACCTGTCGGCGCGCCAGTTCGACGACGACCGTTTCGTCGACCTCGTGGTCGACTGCCTGCGCCGCCACGACGTGCCGCCGCGCTGTCTCGAGCTCGAGCTCACCGAGACCGTGCTGATGGGCGACACCGCGCGCGTCAAGGCGATGCTCGGCGAGCTCCGCGCGCTCGGTACCCGGATCGCGCTCGACGATTTCGGCACCGGCTACTCGTCGCTGGCGTACCTGAGCCGGTTCGAGGTCGACTGCCTCAAGATCGATCGCTCGTTCATCGAGCACGTCCACGTCGACCGCGAGCGCGCGCTGATCGCGAGCGCGATCGTCACGCTGGGCCACCACCTCGGGCTCGAGGTGGTCGCCGAGGGGGTGGAGAGTCCCGAGCAGCTCGCGTTCGTCGAGCGCGAGCGCTGCGACCTGGTCCAGGGCTTCCTGTTCGGCCGCCCCGCGGCGGCAGAGCACGTCACGCTCGCACGCTGTAGCTAGTCCGCCACCCGAGGGCGTGCCGGCCGCGACACTCGCGCGCGGGTGCTCGCTGCGGGGGCGGCGCACGGCGGCGATGCCCGAGCCGGGCAGGGCCTCCCCGGTGTTCGGCCTGGCACGCCGCGTGCTGCATCTCGGGACATGAAGCCCGACAAGCCCACACAGGACGGTATCCAAGGAGAAGGCGACAAGGTCTCGGCGCGCCGCTACAACCGGCACGTCCGCGAGTTTGTCGCAGGTGGCAAGGTCGAGCCCGCGGCACACGACGCCGAGTCGTACGTCGAGAGCCGGCCGGAGGACGCCGAGCGCGCGGAGCGCGAGGCCAGCCGCGGCCCGCGCCCGACCCGGATCTCGGTCGACGAGCTCGTCGCCAAGGGCCACACGATGCTCGATCGCGTGCAGGCGCTTGTCCATCGCGTCGCCGGCCGGTTGGGTCGCCGCTCGGATCGCCACTAGCCGATCTCAGGCCCATCTCAGGCCCGTCTCAGACCAACCACCAAGCAAGGAGTCAGTCATGCATATCTTGATCACGCTGATCGTCGGTCTCATCGTCGGTGCGCTCGCCAAGCTCGTGATGCCGGGCCGGGATCCGGGCGGCATCCTCATCACCATGCTGCTCGGCATCGCCGGCTCGTTCGTCGCCGGTGCGCTCGGCCACTCGCTGGGCTGGTACGCCCTCGGCGAGGGCCCGGGGCTGCTCGCCTCGGTGCTCGGCGCGGTGATCCTGCTCGCGATCTACCGGCTGGTCGTGCACCCCCGAAGGACGCTGTAACGGGCGCTCGTAGCCCATGGAGATTGACCCATGGCCACGCCGCACCCATTGATCCAGCCGCCGGACGTCGGCCACGAGCCGTATAGCCCGGTGCGCGATGACGCCAAGCTGGGGCCGACCGAGGACATCGATCGCGAACCCGATGGCGTCCCGCACTCCGTCGTCGGGCTGACCGCCTTGTTCTCGGTGATGCTGGCCATGCTGGTGGCGTTCATGTTCCTGAGCGGGCACATCGTCGGCCGCATCGCGGCGGTCGTGCTCGTGCTGGTTGCCATCCCGACGCTGGTCGGCTCGCTCCGCAAGAAGGCGGCGCGCGAGCGCGACCGCGTCCACCCGTCGCGCTGAGCGATCGCGAGCCGGCGCGTCGGGCGCGCCGGCTCGTATCGTGTGCTGCACGGCTACACGCGTGTGGCCCGAGCGCACAGCGCGCTCGCGAGATTTCGCGATATTGCAACGGTATCGTTCTTGCGGTGGCTGCGTTGCGATGTGGCAACAGCGAGTCCTGCCCCTGGCGATCGGCGTCCTGGCCGCTTGCGCGCACGGACGGACGCATCGTCCTGGCGAAGAGCACCTCACGGGGGTCGATTTCGAGGGCAACCACCGGCTCAGCAGGAACACGCTGCTCACCGGCCTGGCCCTCCACCGCGTGCTCCAGCGCGACGAGGCCCCCGATCCGTATCTTGTCCAGATCGACGCCGACCGGATCCGCGGCGAGTACCTGCGCAACGGCTACCTCGACGCCGGTGTGCGGTCGCGGGTCGAGCGCAAGGGCGACGCGGCGCGGGTGATCTACACGATCGAAGAGGGCAAGCGCGCGTCGACCCGTGTCGTGGTCAACGGCCTTCCCGACGACGTCCCGGTCCACGACGTCCGCGCCAAGCTACCGCTCCAGGATGGCAAGCCGTTCTCGTACGAGCCCTACGACCTGGCCAAGCCGCTCTTGCTCGGCGCGGTCCAGGACAAGGGCTACGCCCATGCCCAGCTCGACGCCAGCGTGATCGCGGACCGCGCCGATCACACCGCGATCGTCGAGCTCGACTACACCCCCGGCCCCAGGTGCACGTTCGGCCCGGTCGAGATCACCGGCGTCACCGGCGAGCTCGCGACCGCGGTGCGCGAGCGGCTCGCGTTCGCGCCGGGCCAGCTGTACTCGACCTCCGCGCTGACCCAGACCCAGCGCAACCTCTACGGCTTCGGGCGGTTCTCGACCGTGCGGGTCCGCCCGGATCGCGGCGACAACGATAACGTCGTCGGGATCAAGGTCGCGGTGGCCGAGAGCGCGCGTCATGAGGTCCAGCTCGGCGGCGGCTTCGGCATCGATCCGACGGGCTACGAGATCCGCGGCCGGGCGGGGTACTCGATCGCCGGCTGGCCGTTCCCGCTCGACACCGTGTCGCTCGACTTCCGGCCGGCGTACGCGTACCTGCGCGACGGCGGCTACGAGCCGCGGGTCCGCGCGCTCGCCCGGCTCGAGCGCAAGGACCTGTTCTGGACCTATACCCGGGGCGAGATCGCCGGCGGCTTCAACTACCTCGCCAACGAGGCGTTCACCAGCACCGGGCCGATCGCGCGGCTCGGCTTCGAGACCCCGCTCGGCACCAGCAAGCTGTCGGCCCGGGTCGGCTGGCGCTTCGAGGAGGCCTGGTTCCCCAAGATCAACTCGCTGCTCGATCAGCCGATGTACGCCGACCTCCGGCACCAGATCGGGATCGATCGCACCGAGCGGCTCGGCGCCTACGAGCAGTCGCTGATCTCCGATCTGCGCGACAACCCGCTCGAGACCCGGCTCGGCGCGTACGGCGAGCTGCACGCGACCGAGGGCACCGCATTCGCCGGCAGCGCGTACCAGTACCTCGAGCTGGTCGGCGACGCGCGCGGCTACGTGCCCGTGTTCGCCGGCGTCGTGCTCGCCGGGCGCGCGCGCTATGGCGCGATCTGGGGCGACGTCCCGCCGACCGAGCGGCTGTTCTCCGGCGGCGCGGTCAGCCATCGTGGGTTCGGCGAGCGCAAGCTGTCGCCGTACATCCGGGGCGAGCCGCCCAACATGAAGGGCACGACGCTGACCCTGCCGTACGGCGGCGCCGAGCTGCTCGAGACCAGCATCGAGGCCCGCATCCCGATCACGACGATCCGCAAGCTGCCGCTCGGCTTCGTGGCGTTCCTCGACGGCGGCGACGTCCAGAATCAGCCCGGCGACATCAACCTGGGCAAGCTCAACTGGGCGCCAGGCGTCGGCCTGCGGCTGACCACGCCGGTCGGGCCGGTCCGGCTCGACGTCGCGTACCGGATCAACCGCACCGGGCCGATGGATCCCGAGCCCGGCTCGAAGTACGCGTATCACCTCACGATCGGGGAGGCATTCTGATGCCGGCCGCCAGGCCTCATTCTCGCCGGCGGCGCTGGATCACGCGGATCGCGCTCGGCTTCATGCTGTTCGGCGTGGTCGTGGCAGCCGCGGTGCTGATCGCCGTGCGCACCGACTCGGGTCGCGAGCTGCTCCGCGCGCAGGTCGAGCAGCGGCTGTCCGACACGTTCGTCGGCGGCGCCACGCTCGGCGGGATCAGCGGCGATCCGTTCGGCGAGCTGGTCCTGCACAACGTCGTGATCAACGGCCCCGACCGCCGGCCGGCGATCTCGGTCAAGACCCTGACCGTCCAGCTCGGCATCCTGGCGCTGCTGTCGCACCAGGCGCGGGTGGTCGGGTTGCGCGCCGAGGACCTCGACGTCGACCTCGTGCGCGACGCCAGCGGCGAGCTCGCGATCAAGCACCTGACCAAGCCCGGGCCGAAGTCGACCTGGAGCGTCGATCTGCCCCGGCTCGAGATCCGCCGCGGCCACATCCGGTTCGACACCGGCAGCGAGAAGCTCAACTTCGATGGCCTGACGTTCGACGGCTGGGCGCGGCTGCCGCACGGCGGTCCGATCGACGCCGGCGTCGACCTCACCGGCACCTGGCGCGAGCGCACCGCGGCCGGCCTGTCGCTGCATGCGTCGCTGCACTCCGACGAGCGCGGCCTCAAGCTGTCGATGCTGTCGGCGCGCGCCGGCGAGGTCTCGGTGATGGGCAACCAGGTCACGATCGGGACCCCGGCCGCGGCGGGCAAGGCGCCGGTGATCGGCGGGATGGTCGCGATCAACGCCCCGGCGGCCGCCGTGACCCGGCTCGTCCCGACGATCAAGCTGCCCGGCGACCTGGCGATCGCGGTCAACGCCGCGCCGATCCCGGGCCAGCCGTGGACCGAGCTGTCGGTCACCGGCCGGATCGACCAGACGCCGGTGCGGTTCTCCGGGACCGCGGACCTCGAGGCCAGGCACGCGCGCGGCGAGCTCTCGACCGGCACGCTCGACCTCGCGCGGCTGAGCACGGGCCGGGTCGCCGGCAACGCGGCGCTGACCGTGCAGTTCGACGCCGTCCCCGGCCAGCCGGGCGCGCTGCCGACCGCGACGGCGAAGATCCACGGCTGGGGCGAGGTCGCGGGCGTGCCGCGGACCACGCTCGAGATCTCGTTGACCTCGGGCGGCGAGCGCGCCCAGGGCACGGTCGACGCGCGCAACGCCGGCGTGCACGCCGAGCTCGCCGCCGACCTCCGCATCGCCGGCGAGCGGCTCGCGATCGAGAGCGCGACCTTGCGCGCGACCTCCGTCGATCCGGCGCGGGCCTCCGGCGGCAAGGCGCCGGTGCACGGCCGGCTGCGCGTCGATCTGACGGCGCACGGCGCGGTCCGCCCGACGCCGAGCCTCACGGTCCAGGGCACGGCCGAGGGCCAGAACCTGCGCGTCGCCGATCTCTCGGTCGCGGCGCTGCACGTCGCGATCGACGGCAAGCAGCTGCCGAACCGGCCGTACGGCCACGCCAACGTCCACGTGGTCGATCTGGTCCGCGGCGACATGCAGCTCCGCGAGCTGACCGTCGACGCCACCGACCGACCCGACGGCAAGATCGCGGTGACGGCGCGGTCGCGGCCCCGACAGGGCCCGACGCTGGTCGACGCCGACGCGGTGGTCACGCCGCCGGCCGACCTCGGCACCGGCCGGTTCGCGATCGATCTCGTGCGTCACCACGTGCGCGCCGGCGGCGGCTCGGACTGGACCGGCCGCACCGGCCACCTCGACATCGGCCCGGAGCGGATCGCGCTGCGCGACTTCGCGAGCACCAGCGCGATCGGCAACGTCGCGCTCGCGGCGAGCTTCGAGCGCGCCGGCCGGCGGGCGGGCGACCTGACCGCGAACCTCGACGTCAAGGCGGTGTCCCTCGACAAGATCGCCGGCGACTACCACGGCAAGTTCGATGCCCACGTCGCGGTCGAGCGCCATCGCGGCGCGTGGCAGGGCGAGGTCGCGCTCGACGGCAAGGGCCTGTCGTTCGATCCCTCGAAGCAGGCGTTCGACACCCAGGCGCGCGTCGCGCTGCGCGGCCGGCGGCTCACCGTGTCCGCCGATGCCGCGAGCCCCGATCTGGGCAGGGCCCGGCTCGCGCTCGATATCGACGCCCCGGCCCAGGTCGCCGAACCGGCGGCGTGGAAGCGGCTCGATCGCCGCGCGATCCGCACCGGCGAGCTGACGCTGCGCGGGATCGAGCTGCGGCGCGCCGCCGAGATGGCCGGCCTGCCGGGCGAGTACGCCGGCCGGGTCAACGGCGATGTCAGCCTCACGGCCTCGGCAACGACCGGCAAGATCGAGGTAAGCCACCTGGTCGCGCCCAGCCTGCGCGGCCAGCCGATCGACGCGGTGCTCGAGCTGTCGCAGCCCGGCGTCTCCGAGATCGTACCCAAGCTGACCGTCACCGCCGAGCACGTCGGCGGCGGCACGGTGGCAGCCCGGCTGACGATGCCTGACCGGGTGTTCGATCCGGCCGCGTGGCGGCAGCTCGGCCGCGGCGCGCTGCGCGGCGCCACCGTGCGCGTCGCCGACTTCCCGTTCGATCCGGCGATGCTCGACCGCTTCGGGATCCACAGCGAGCTGCGCGGCCGGCTCGGGGTCGCGGTCGACGTCGGCGAGGCCGGTCGCACGGTGCAGGCGACGATCGACGTCGGCCAGCTGCGCGGCGGGCAGATCGTCCAGCCGATCGACATCCGGCTCGCCGCCGGCGCCGACGACCGCGCGACGAGCTCGACGCTGACCGTCGCGACCCGGGGCGGCAAGCTGATCGAGCTGTCGGCCAAGCTGCCGCTGTCCTTGGCCCGGCTGAGCGAGCTGCGCGCCGACCCCGCGGCGGCCCGCAACACGCCGCTGGCGGCGACCGCGCAGCTGGCGTCGGTCGATGCCGCGCGGCTGATGGCGGTGTTCGGGCGCAGCGAGATCACCGGCGGCACGATCGACGGCAAGGTCGTGCTCGGCGGCACCCTCGGCGCGCCGACGGTCACGGCCAACCTGGTCGCCGCCCAGCTCAAGGTGCCGCCGGGGCCGCTCGGCAAGCCGATCCGCACCGTCGAGCGCCTGGCGATCACCGGGAGCTGGAGCGGCGGCGAGGCCAAGCTCGACGTCGACGGCCGCGAGTCCGAGGGTGGGACCTTGCGGATCACGGCGCTCGCGCACCCCGACCGGCTCGCCGACGGCACGCTGACGGTCAAGGCCACCAGGTTCGACCTCGTGCCGTTGCTCGTGTTCGCGCCTGGCCCGGCGGGCGGCGCGGCCGGCCAGCTCGACGCCGACCTGCGGGTCACCGGGCTCGACCTGCACACCACCAAGCTCGCCGGCGAGCTCCACCTGACCGGCGCCCGGATCCCGGCCGCGCCCACGGTCGGTACGCTGCGCGACACCAAGATCGACGCGGTGATCGCCGATCACGAGATCCGGGTCCTGGTCGATGGCAAGCTCGGCGCCGGTACCGCGACGCTCAACGGCACGATCGCGCTCGACGGTGCCGCGCCCAACGGCGGCAAGGCCAAGATCACGCTGCGCAAGGTCTCGCCGATCGGCTCGATCGAGCCGCAGATCACCGCGGACATCGACGCGACGCTGTCGCACGACCGCAACCGCTGGCGCGCCGACCTCGTGGTCGACCACGGTGTCGTGCTCGTGCCGAAGGAGGCTCGCGGCAACGAGAAGCTCAAGCCGGCCGGTGCGCCGGACGACATGGTGTTCTCCAACGGCGAGCGCATCACCCGCCGGCCGATGAAGCGCGAGGCGCCGGTCGACCCGGTGTTCCAGGTCAAGATCGACATCCGGTCGACCCGGGTCGAGTCCGACGAGTTCCGCGGCCACGTCCGCGGCCAGCTCCAGATGCGTGCCAGCGGCAACGCGATCGCGATGTTCGGCGGGGTCGAGGCCGAGAACGGCGATCTCGACCTGTTCGGCCACCGCTACTACGTCGAGCGCGCCGCGGTCCGGTTCGACGGCCCGCTCGATCCATTGCTCGACGTCCGGATCACCTACGCCTTCCCCGAGGTCACCACGATCACCGAGGTCCGCGGCCGCGCGAGCAAGCCCGAGCTGATCATGTCGAGCGATCCGGGGACCTACTCGCAGGGCCAGCTGCTCGGGTTCCTGCTCGGCGGCGAGCCCGGCGGCGAGCCGAGCGGCTCGGTGTCCAACCAGGCCGCCGCGGCCGGCGAATCGTACCTGGCCAACCAGCTCGGCGGCTACGTCAAGAAGGCGCTGCCGGTCGACATCGACGTGCTGCGCTACGAGGCGGCGACCTCGAACTCGAGCGCCGCGGTCACCGTCGGCAGCTGGATCAACCCATCGCTGTTCGTCGCCTACCGCCAGCACCTCGAGTCGCGGCCCGACGAGAACACCGGCGAGGGCGAGGTCGAGTACTGGCTGTCGCGGCGGCTCGTGATCCAGGGCACCGCCGGCAACCGCGGCTACGACGGCGTCGACCTGATCTGGCGCAGGCGCTACTAGGGCTTGCCGCGTCGCCGTCGGGCGGTCACGATCGCGGCGGGTGTCTCGCCGCTGGCTCGCTGCGCTCGCGCTGGTAACCGCATCGGCATGCGGCGGGGCGCCGCGCCCGCCGGTGGCCGGTCCCGAGCACCTCGGCGCGATCCGGATCGCGGGCAACCGCGCGATCGCCAGCGACGAGCTCGAGCCGGCGCTCGCGCTGCACGATGCGCTCGGCGACGGCGCGACGCTCGATCCGTACCTCCTGGCGCTCGACACCGACCGGATCCGCGCGGCGTACGTCAAGCGCGGGTTCTTCGCAGTCCAGGTCTCGGCCGCCGTGCACCCCGAGGCCGGCGGCCAGGTCGTCGTGTTCACCGTGGTCGAGGGCCGCCGCGCGGCCGCCCGGGTCGAGATCACCGGGCTGCCGCCGGAGGTGTCCGCCGCCGCGGCGCGCGCGCGGGTCGAGCTCGGCGACGGCGCGGTGTTCGACTACGACGCCTACGACGCGGCCAAGCAGCCGCTGACCGCGCTGATCGAGGAGGCCGGCTACGCCCACGCCGAGGTCCGCAGCGCGGTCCACGCCGATCCGGGCGCGGCGGTCGCGGTCGTGCGCTACGAGGTCGTCCCCGGCGTGCGCTGCCGGTTCGGCGCGATCCAGATCTCCGGCGTCCGCCCCGAGCTCGCGGCGGCGGTACGCGCGCGGCTCCGGTTCGCCGAAGGCGATCGCTACTCGGCCTCGGCGCTGGCCGAGTCGCAGGCCGAGATCTACCTGCTCGGCCGGTTCTCGGCGGTGCAGGTCGTCGCCGATCGCGGCGGCGAGGGCGCCGAGGTCGGCGTCGCGATCGCGCTGGTCGAGGCCAGCCGCCACGAGCTCCACGCCGGCTTCGGCCTGGGCTACGAGCCGATCACCTACGAGGCCCGGGTCCGGGGCGGCGGCAGCCTGGTGCCGGCGGCCCAGCCGCTGCTGACGCTCGCGGCCGACGCCCGGGTCGCGGTCACCGTCCCGCACAGCGGCAACCCCGGCGATCTGCAGCCCAAGCTCCGGATCCTCGGCTCGGTGCAGCGCATCGATCTGTGGCGGCCGCGGCTGCGCGGCGAGCTCGAGGGCGGGTTCGACTACCAGACGGTCGAGGCCTACACCTGGAAGGGCCCGCACGTCCGGCTCGGCCTGGGCTCGCCGCTCGGGCCGCGCTGGCTGCAGGTCCGCATCGGCTGGCTGATCGAGCAGCTGTCCTACGATGTCGCCTCGGACGTCACCGCGCTGACCTCGGACGCGCGCAAGGCGCTCGGCCTGGTCGACGGCCAGCGGATCGGCGCCTACCAGGCGTCGCTGGTCGCCGACCTGCGCGATGATCCAATCGAGCCGCACCGCGGCGGCTATCTCGCGATCGTCGCCGCGGCCGGCACGCCGCTGGCGGGCGGCGATCTCAGCTACCTCCAGGTCACGCCCGAGCTGCGCGGCTACGTCTCGCTGGGCGGCGTGGTGATCGCGGCGCGCGCCCGCGCCGGCCAGATCATCGGCGACGTGCCGGTGACCGAGCGCTACTACTCCGGCGGCACCTCGGGGCAGCGCGGGTTCTCCGAGCGCCAGCTCGCGCCGCGGGTGCGGCTCGACGCGCCCGGCTGCTCGGATTCGTCCGGCCCGGGGATCAGCCCGCTGCCGATCGGCGGCGCCGGCCTGCTCGAGACCGGGATCGAGCTGCGCCGCCAGATCGCCTCGCTCGGCGGTGTGCCGTTCGGCGCGAACCTGTTCCTCGACGGCGCCGACGTCACGTGCACCGCGGGTGGCGTCGATCCGCGGCGGCTGCACTGGGCGCTCGGCGCCGGCATCTGGGGCAAGATCGCCGGCCTCAAGATCCGCAGCGACATCGGCTACCGGCTCAACCGCAAGGGCCCGGGCGAGCTGCCCGGCGGCTCCGGCGCGTTCGGCGACTTCGCCTGGCACATCGGCGTCGGGGAGACCTACTGATGCGCGGCGACGCGGGCGATTTCCTCGATCGCAGGGCGCCGGGCGAGCTGCCCGGCGGCACCGGCGCGTTCGGCGACTTCGCCTGGCACATCGGCGTCGGGGAGACCTACTGATGCGCGGCGTCCTGCGCTGGCTGCGGCGGGTCGCGCTCACCGCGCTCGCGCTCGCCGTGCTCGGGGTCGTCGCGGCGCTGATCACCGCGCACACCGGTTGGGGCCGGGAGCAGCTGCGCCGGCGCATCGAGGGCGCGCTGCGCGACGCGTTCCCCGGCGGCGCGCGCGTCGCGGGGCTCGACGGCAGCGTCCTGGGCACGCTGACCCTGCACGACGTCGAGCTCGACGGCCGCGACCGCGGGCCGCTGATCACCGCCGGCGCGCTGCACGTCCGCATCGCGCTGTGGCCGCTCGTGGTCCGGACCGCGCGGTTCGACGCGGTCGCCGCCGATGACCTCCGCGTGTTCGTGCGCGATCAGCCGACCGCTGCCGAGGCCGCGCCGGCGCGCGCCGCCGAGCCGTCGCCGTGGCAGGTCGAGCTGCGCGACGTCGCGGTCCACCTCGCCACGGTCGAGATCGAGCACGGCGGCATCGCGCTCCGCGACCTCGACGTCGCCGGCGCGGCGTTCGTCGACGGTGGCCGGGTCGGGATCTCCGGCGCGGTCCGGGGGCGGTGGTCGCGCGCCGGCGGGCCGGACACCGCGCTGACCGTCAGCGGCAGCGCCGTGCTCGACGGCGAGGTCCGGATCCTGCGCGCGCAGGTCACGCTCGGGGCCGCGGTGATCGTGGCGAGCGGACTGGTGCTCGACCCGGCGCACCCCGCGGGCGTCGTCTCGGCCCGAGCGCCGGCAGCGATGATCGCGGCGCTGGCCCCCGAGCTCGCCGGCGTGGTGCCCGGCGATGTCGATGCCACGATCGAGCTCGCGCCCGACGGCCCGGCGACCTCGCTCACCCTCGACGCCGCCGCCGGCGACGCCCGGCTGTGGGCGGCGCTGCACGGCGAGCCGGCGGACCTCGCCGCGCGCGGCGTCGTCGCGGCCACCGGGATCGACCTCGAGCGCGTGACGCGCGGCCGGATCCACGGCCACGGCGGCCTCGTCGCCGCGCTCGGCCTCGGCGCGGACCACGCGCGCGGCGTCGTGCTCGCGGCGGGCGCGCTCGCCGAGCCGGACCTGCCGATCCGCCGGGTCGCCGCGGTGATGTTCGGCGATCTCCACGGCGCGACCGCGCTGGTGCTGGGCGGTGGCGACGGCGACCTCGCGCTCGCCGCCGCGGCGCGGGCCCACCACCGGGATGGGGCGCTCGTGCTCGACGACGCGCGCGCCGCGCTGACCGCGCACGCGATCACGCTGCCGGTGGCAGGCGCAGCGGACCCGGCGCCGCGCTGCCGCCGCATCACCGGCGCGCTCGCGGCCAGCGCGCGGATCGCCGGCACACTCGGGCCGCAGCCCGATCTCGTCGTCACCGGCGTCGCCGAGGGCACCCGGGTCACCGTCGAGCCCGACGTGCGCACCGGCTGCGTCGCGCTCGCGGTCGCCCCGGCCGGGGTGGCGAAGCGCCACGACGCCACGCGCGTGTCGATCGCCGCGCTGCGCTCGCCGTTCGTCCTGAGCGTCACGCCCGCCGGCGCTGCAGCGTCCGGCGCGGGCCCGCAGGCGTCGGTTCCGGCGGCGCGTTCGCCAACGGGTGTCGCGTCAGCTGGTGATCCGGCGGCGATCGCGGGGCGTCCGGCGTCGACTCCGGCAGGGCGTTCGCCATCGCCGCCGAGCGCTGGTGCGCTCGACGCGCCCTCTGGACTCGAGGTCTCGGTCGCGGGCGAGGTTGCGGTCCGCGGGCTGGCCTACGACGACGTGACCGTCGGCGCCGCGAGCGGCTCGTTCGCGCTCGGCGTCGCGCCCGAGGCCCGGCTCGACGCGGCCCGCGCGGTCGCGACCGGGATCCACCGCGCCGGTCGCCTGCTCGG
>DASWRS010000278.1:0-6953 GCA_036403075.1 Kofleriaceae bacterium | reverse complement strand
TGCCGCCGACCAGCCGGCCGATGCGATCGCGCGCGGCGTGGGCGAACAGGTGGGTCTCGTGCCGGTCGAGCCCGGGCACCGCGGCGCGATACCGGGCGATCGCCAGATCGGGGCGACCCTCGGTCTCGGCGATCAGGCCATCGAACAGCCGCGCGACGTGCTCGATCACCGGGAGCGACCGGCCGGGGAACCGGCGGAGGTGGCCGCGGGCCTCGGCGAGCGCCTCGCGGCGGCGCGACGAGCCGGGCGCGGCGGCGTTGGCGCACGCGACCGCGTGGCGCAGCAAGGTCGAGCGCAGCACCACGCCCTGCATCGGCGGCCGGTCGACCAGCGAGCGCCGGATCCGCTTCCACTCGGCGGCGATCCGCGGGGTGACGTCCTCGGGGCGGCGGCGGTACAGCGCCAGATCGAGCCGCGAGGCGAGCCCGAACAGGTGCTGGAGCTGGTAGCTGCCGTCGCTGCTCGTCCACGAGCCGAGCGCGGCGTCGAGCTCGGCCTCGATCGCGTCGGGCTCGAACCGGGCGAGCCACGCGATCGGGAACGCGCAGCGCAGGGTGACCGCGGTGTAGCGGTTGCCGTTGCGCGCGGCGGCCTCGGCCATCGCCGGCACGCGGCGCGACAGCTCGCCGATCTCGCCCAGGTAGTACAGCGCCCAGCAGCAGAACATGCTGACGGTGTCGAGCTCGAAGCCGGCGCGGCCGACCACGGCGCGGTAGCTGGCGATCGCCTCGCTGAAGTGGGCGAGCGCGCGGCGGAACCGGGCGTGGACGAAGAAGTCGACGAAGCCGCGCGTGGTCAGGAGCTGCGCCGCGGCGGGGACCTCGTCGAGCGTCGCGGTCAGCTGCTCGAGCCGATCGAGCAGGCGGACCGCGCGCGCCGACTTGGCGGTCGCGGCCAGGAAGTCGGTCTCGAGCGCGATCGCGCGCGACACCCGCCAGCGCTCGCCCAGGCGCAGCGCCGAGAGCAGGAAGCGGGTGCCGAAGTCCATCGACCGGAACGTATCGACCAGCGCGAGCCCGAACGACACGCCCTCGCAGACGTCGACCCGGGTCAGCTCGGCCTGGCTGATCTCGGCGAGCGAGCGCGCGCGGAAGCCCAGGCCGCGGATCCGGAGCCACGCGCGGCGCAGCACCGTCGACAACAGGCCGCGCACCGGCGTGCGGGCCATCGCCAGGCCGACCCCGGCGAGCACGGTCCGGGTCAGCTCGAGGCCCTCGGCGACGTAGCCCGACTGGAGCAGCGAGCCGGCGGCGCGGCGGCGCAGCTCGAGCGTGGTCGAGGCGTCGGCGCCCGACGCGGCGACCAGGAACTGCTCGGCGGCCTCGCGCGGCCGGCCGGCGTCGGCGAGCGCGTCGGCGAGCTGGGTGCGCAGCGCGCGGCGCTCGGCGTCGGTCCACTGCGGGCCCTCGAGCGCGATCGCGTACCACCGCGACGACAGGTCGAAGTCGAGCTTGGCGCGGGCCTCGTCGCCGGCGCGCCGGGCGTAGCCCGCGGCGTGCTCGAGCGCGCCGGCGCCGTACCAGTGACGCGCGAGCTGCTCGGCCGAGCCCTTGCCCGACAGCGCGATCGCGATCGCGCGGTGGTGGCCGGCGCGGCGGGCGTCGTCGAGCTGGGTCAGCACCGCCGAGCGCACCCGGGCGTGGTAGGGCTCGATCGTGTCCTCGGCGCGCGAGCCCGACATCCGGACCACGCGCTGGGCGCGGAGCAGCGACATCTGGCGCGACAGCTCGGCCGCCGGCACCGCGCTGGCCGCGGCGAGCACCGAGCGCGTCATCGGCTCGCCCGCGACCGCGACGATCTCGGCGATCCGGCGCGCGGTCTCGCCGAGGTTGTCGATCCGCTCGGCGAGCATCGCGTCCAGGCCCTTGCCGGCGATGTCGCGCAGGCTGCGGCCGTGCAGGTAGCGGGCGAGCTCGATCACGAACAGCGGGCTGCCGTCGGCCTCGCGCACCAGCTGGGCGGCGGTCTCGCGGTTGTCCTCGCCCAGGTGCGACACGGCGATCGCGGTCGCCGCCGCGTCGTCGAGCGGGCCGAGGTCGATCACGCGCTGCGCGGCGTCCATCCGGCGCACCAGATCGACCACCGGCGCCGAGCCCTCGGGCCGGGTCACCAGCACGAGCAGCACCGCCGGCGGATCCGGCGCGCGCATCAGATCGGCGAGCAGCGCCGTGGTGTCGCGATCGACCCACTGCATGTCGTCGATGAACAGCACGACGACGTGGCGATCGCCCAGGCGCTGCAGGGTCTCGCGCAACGCGTCGAACGCGTGGGTCCGGCGGGCCTGCGGATCGGCGACGACCCGGGTCCGCGGCGCGTCGGCGATCGCCGGCACGCGATCGAGCACCGGGAACAGCGTCGGCAGCAGATAGGCGTCGCGCGGCAGCAGCGCCTGGGCCTGCTTCGGCGTCAGCGCGAGCCACCAGTCGCTGAGCTCGTCGATCAGCGGGTCCATCGCCTTGTACGGCACGTCCTCGCGATCGAGGCAGCGGCCGCGCAGCAGCAGCATGTTGGGCTGCGTCGCGCGCAGCCGCTCGAGGAACCTGGCGACCAGCGCGGTCTTGCCCATGCCCGACGGCGCGCGCACCAGCGCCACCGACGCGCGCTTGAGCGCGAGCGGCGCGAGCGCGGCCTCGAGCATCGCGAGCTCCTCGGTGCGGCCGGCGAACCCGCCCTCGCGTGAGATGCTGACCAGCGGCGTGGCCATCCGGTCGGTGTCGGCGACGCCGAGCCGGACCAGGAGCTGCGCGCCGGTCGGGCGGTCGGCCGGATCGCGCTCGAGCAGCTCGGCGCACAGATCGTCGAGGTCGCGCGGGACGTGCTGGACCACGCGCGACGGCCGCGGCGCGGCCTCGGTCTGCTTCTCGTACAAGACGCGGGTCGGCACGCCCTCGAACGGCAGCCGCCCGGTCAGCGCCTGGAACAGCACGACGCCGAGGCCGTACCAGTCGGCGGCCGCGGTGAGCTGGACGTCGCCGGCGCACTGCTCGGGCGCCATGTACGCGACGGTGCCGACGATCATGCCGTCGGCGCCCTGGCGGCGCTCGAGCTCGGCGACCAGGCCGAAGTCGAGCAGCACGACGCGGCGATCGCTGGTGACCTGGATGTTCGACGGCTTGACGTCGCGGTGGATCTTGCCGGCGGCGTGCAGCGCGTGGAGCCCGCGCGCCAGCTGCGGCAACGCGTGGCGCAGCTTGTCGAGGTCGCACGGCGTCGGCCGCGGCGAGACCTGGGTGCTCGCGCCGGCGCTGCCGTCTGCGCCCGCGTCGAACCCCGGCGGGATCGGCGTCAGCGTCGTCGTCATGATCTCGGCCGGATCCTCGACCTTGCGGCCCCACAGGTAGGTCAGCAGGTCGACGCCGTCGAGCAGCTCCATCGTGAAGAAGCACGAGTCGGCGGCGACCACGAGATCGTAGAGCGCGACCAGGTTCGGGTGCACCAGGTCGGCGAGCGCGCGGAACTCGCGCTTGAGCTGGTAGATCTTCTCGACGTCGGGGTTCGAGATCGTCTTCAGCGCGACCTTCTGGCCGCGCTCGACGTCGTCGGCCTCGTACACCACGCCCATGCCGCCGGCGCCGATCCGCCGCACCACCTGGTACCGATCGATGGAGCTTGCGACCTCCTGCATCGCTCGGACCGCGAGCTTACTCCACTATCCGCCGCGCAAGCGCCGCGCGAGCTGGCTCATCGGATACGCGGTGGCACGAATCCCGTTCCGTGCGCCGAGCGGGCGCAGGCCGCGGCCCTGACGGAACATCGACGCGCGCAGCGAGCGATCGTCGACCGGCAGGCGCTCGATCAGCCGCAGCTCGGCGAGCTCCGCCCGGCCGGTCGGGGTGTCCACCGTCAGCGAAAATCGCGCACGGCCGGCGGCGAGATCGGCGTCGAGCCGCGCCAGCCGGTCACTCCCGCGCTCCCTCGGCGCGGCGGGCGGCGGGACCAGCCGCAGGATCACCGGCCCGTGGTGGGTCAACCACCACGGCGTCACCGTCGAATAGTGGTTGGCGAGGTAGTCGCCGACGTCGGTGCCGGCGCGGTCGCGGGCCGCGGTGAGGAACGACTCGAAGCTGCCGAGCACGAGGTCCTGCGCGCGGCGTGGGCCGCCGTCGTCCGGCATCCGGATGCAGACGCCGAGCACGTCGCTGCCGGTCGTGGCCTGGCCCTCGAACGCGCCCGACAGCCGGACGACCGCCGGGCCGGCGAGGCGCTGCGCGGCCGGATCGCGCGCGATCAGCTCGGCGCGGCACACCACGCCGTCGGCGTGCACGGCGCGCGCGGCGCGGACCAGGGCGACGGCGAACACCACCAGCCCGACCACCAGCCCGAGCCCGGCGCCGAGCACGAACAAGATCGCCAGGCCGATCGTCGCGACGAGTCGCATTCCCCGGCGCATCGTCGCCTCTCGGGCCCCTGGCGCGCAACGCTGCGCCGCCGCAGCGCGCAGGCTCGTGGCGTCTCCGGTCGCGACATTTGCGTCGCGATCCGGCGCGGAGCCCGCCAACGTGCGCAGCGTAAGTCGCCGAGATCTTCATCGATCACGGCAGCGTGCTCGGCCACGGACGACCTCGAGGTCCAGATCGTCGCGACCGGCGACTACGCGGCGGCCCGCCAGGCCGGCCACGCCGGGGTCGGGTGGTCAGCCTCGCCGGCGCGACCCTGGGGCCGCGCGTGGGACGTGCCGCACGCGGCGGTGCCGACCGACATCGCCCTCGCCCGCGACGGCGCGCGGATCGCCTCGGCTGGCGCCGCGCTCGACCTGTTCGCCGCCTCGCGCCCGCCGTTCGTCCTCGGCGTCCGCCTCGAGCTCGGCTACGTCGCCGACCAGAACGTCGGCCTGACCCTGCATCGCGACCGGCCCGACATCCCGAGCCCGCTCCACATCCGCGACCGCATGCTCGGCCGTGTCGACCTCAGCGGCCCGAGCGCGGCCGTCTCGCTGCTCGGCCAGTTCTGACGCTGCTATCATCCCGGCGTGACCGCTTCTCTTCCGCCCGACGTCGCGCGCCTGTTCTGGGACACCGACCCGGCGCAGGTCGACCTGCGCGCGCATCGCGACTACGTGATGGAGCGCGTGATGTCACGCGGCGGCTGGGCCGCGATGCGCTGGCTGCGCGACACCTACACGACCGAGGAGATGGCGGACTTCCTGGTTCGCAAGGGCGCCCGGCTGGCGCCGCGGGAGCTCGCGTACTGGTCGGTCATGGCCGGCATCGAGACCTCTCCGCGTCGCGGCGGCGCCCGCCCACCGTGGGCTGGCTGATCTGCTACGTTGCCATCCATGCGCGGGCTGGCGACCGACATGTTCCGGCGAGATCTGCGCCCTTACTTCCTGTGGGACGAGGATGTGTCGATCGACGAGCTCCATCAGGTCCTGGCCGGTCCCGACAGTCCGCGGCGCGACCAGCTGCTCGGCAAGATGTTGCGCGAGGCGCGCGACCTCGACGTCTGGCAGTTCGTGCGACCCGTCGAGGTGGCGCGCGTGCTGGAGCACCTCCGGCGCCGGATCGGCCGCCGATACGCATTCTGGACCTTCCTGATCGAAGGCTGGCGCAGCCGTGGCCTCCTCGCCGCATAGCAAGCTCACGGCGCGGCAGCGCGAGGTGCTGGACGCGTTCTTTCACCGCGATTGCTCGTACTCGCGTCACCTGGGACAGGGTCTTCGAGCTGATATCAGAAGCCGCGCAGCGGCAGGTCGGGGCCGCGCTGCAGCCAGTTGTCGCGGCGGTAGTGGGCGCGGGCGTCGATGACGTGGAGGCTGTAGGCGTGGCGCGAGGCGGGTGAGCGGTTCGGGCCGCTGCGGTGGGGCAGGAGGCCGTGGAGGACGATGCAGGTGCCCTTGGGCGCCTCGAGCGGGACCATGCCGTCGAGCGGCAGCGGGCGGTCGTCGAGGACCTCGAAGGCGGTGCCGCCGCCGGGGGCGCGGTGAAACCGGCGGTGCGGCGGCTCGGTGTGGCCGCCGGGGCGCGCCCAGAGGCAGCCGTTGTCGACGGTGGCGTCCTCGAGCGCGAACCACAGGCCCATGACCGACGGCGGGTCGGTCCACAGGAACGTGTGGTCCTGGTGCGCGGCGACCTCAGCGCCGATCAACGGCTGCTTGAACAGGTACATCGACTGGACGAGCAGCGGCTGATCGAGGCCCAGCGCGGCGACCAGGCCGGCGAGCCGCGGGGTGCGCGAGAACCACGAGAACACCGGATCGAGGTCGTGGAGGGCGTGGCCGATCTTGTTGATCGCGCACGCGACCGGGTGGCGGAGCGAGCCGTCGGCGGCGAACGCGTCCTCCTCGAAGAAGTACCGGATCTGGTCGCCCGAGCCCAGGAAGTAATCGTCCGAGGTCCGGGTCTGGTCGCGGGTCGAGAAGATCGAGACGGTCTCGGGCTGAAACCCGGCGACGAGCTCGCTGGCGCGGGCGATCAGGGCGTCGCAGGCGGCGGGATCGACGAAGCGCGACAGGAGGACGAAGCCGTCGCGCTCGTAGCCCAGGCGAAGATCCACGGCCGAAGCGTACGCGAGATCGCGGCCGGGCGACGCGTGGCCGGCGATCCGGAATCGAGGTGTGTCGTCGTGGCGCACCGCGCCGCGCCGGCGCCGTGGGCGACAGCTGCGGAACGGTGCTTGTCGGGCCGTCCTCGGCCGGCGTAACGTCGGCGGCAGGAGGACGCATGCGCGACATCGCCGCCGAGCGAAGCGAGATCGACCGAGCGATCGAGGGCCAGACCTTGTGCAGCGTGTTTGCCGCCACCGCCGCGCGGCTCGGGGACGCCGAGGCGCTGGCCTGCAAGGGCCCCGACGGGCAGTGGCGCTCGTGGTCGTGGCGCGACTACCGCGAGCAGGTCCGCGACGCGGCGCTCGGCTTCCACGCGCTCGGCGTGGCGCCGCGGAGCTTCGGCGTGATCATGGCGCGCAACCGGCCCGAGTACGCGATCGCCGACCTCGGCCTGGTCCACGCCGGCGCG
>DASWRS010000277.1:0-11811 GCA_036403075.1 Kofleriaceae bacterium | reverse complement strand
CCGTAGAGCCCCGAGCCGACGCCGCCGAACGAGACCTCGCCGAGCGCCATCAGGAAGATCGGCGAGAACCCACCGAGCGGCGAGTAGCTGTCGTGCATCGAGTTGACCGAGCCGTTCGACGCCGCCGTGGTCGTGGTCGCCCACAGCGCGGACGCCGAGATCCCGAACCGCGCCTCCTTGCCTTCCATGTTGCCGCCGGGTTGCTGCGCCGACGCCTGCTGATCGATCGACGAGCTGGCCGAGGTCAACGCGGGATTGGGCTGCTGCTCCTGCTGCACGGTCAGCGCGACAAAGGGGACCAGCAAGAGGGTCATCGCGACCAGCAGCGCGATGCCCTGCTTGCGCGAGCCGACCATCCGGCCGAACGTGAAGCACAGCGCGCCGGAGATCAGGAGGATCGCGATGCACTCGAGGAAGTTCGACAGCGGCGTCGGGTTCTCGAGCGGGTGCGCCGAGTTCACGTTGTAGTAGCCGCCGCCGTTGGTGCCGAGCTGCTTGATCGCGACCTGCGACGCCACCGGCCCGACCGCGATCGGCTGGCGGGTGACCGGCGGCACGACCGTACCCGGCCTGGCATCCGCCGGCGGCGTACCGGGCGGGGCACCGGACTGGGAATCGAGCAGCGCCGCGGTCTCCTTGCCATCGGTGGTCTGTGGCACGCCCTGCTGGACCAGGACCACCGCGAGCACGATCGCCAGCGGCAGGAGGATGTAGAGCGTGGTGCGCGTGAGATCGACCCAGAAGCTCCCGACGGTCTCGGCATGCTTGCGCACGAAGCCGCGGATCAGCGGGATCAGCACCGCCATGCCGGTCGCGGCCGAGACGAAGTTCTGGACGCCGAGCGCGGCGGACTGGACCAGGTGGCTCATCGTCGACTCGCCGGCGTAGGCCTGCCAGTTCGTGTTGGTGCCGAAGCTGACCGCGGTGTTGAACGCGACCCGCGGGTCGACGTTGCCGAGCCCGTTCGGGTTCCCCGGCAGGTGCGCCTGCAGCCGCTCCAGCAGGTACACCACGACGATGCCGAGGAGGTTGAACACCATCGCGGCGGTCGCGTACTGCCGCCAGGACTGCTCCTGGTCGGACTGGATCCCGAACAGCCGGTAGAGCAGGCGCTCGAAGCGGCCGAGCACGCGCTGCACGAGCCTGGCCCGGCCGGTGTACACCCGCGCCATGTAGGCGCCGAGCGGTACGCCCAGCGCGACCAGGACGACCGCGTAGAGCACGATCTGTCCGATGCCGGTGGCCGTCATTGCAGCGCCTCCGGCTTGAACAGCGCGACGAACAGGTAGACGAGCAGCCCGACGGACAGGATCCCGGCGAGCCAGAACAGGATAGTCATGGGGTCATCTCCCTCGGTCCTCGATCCTCGATCCGCTCGGCGGTCACATCCGGTCGAACGATCGGATCATCGCGATCGAGATCGCGAACAGGACGGCGATCAGCACCAGGTAGAGCAGGTCGAGCATCACGCCGACAGCGTGGCCATCGCGCCCGGGGCCGCCCATCAAGATCGGAAGAGCAAGCGATCAAGAATCCATCAAGATCTGCACCGGCGGTCTCGGCGGGATCGCATCACCTGCCGCAGAATGCGGCGCACGCGGGCTCACCGGTAACAACCGATACAGCCGTGCGGCCGGCAGAGCCCGCGTCGTACATTTCGTTTACAAGGCTTTGCGGAAAATGGTAAGTCAGACAGTCCAGTCCGCCGAGATCAGATAAACTGGCTGTTTCATAGTGGCAGTAAACGGTGCACCGCGATTGTCTTGGCCGCGAGTCCCGTTGTACAACGCGCCGCATTCGAAACCGCCGGCCCGCGAAGCGCGGCGCTCCTGTCGAGCGCCGGTGCCGATCGCGCGGGACGATCGTCCCTCGGGGATGCAGCGATAGGAGTACTTCATGGTGCGTCGAGGCTCGTCACGAACCTGGTTATTTCTTGCGAGTGCGGTGTCGATAGTGGCTTGTGTCACAAGCTGCGATGGGATCGACAATAGTACGCAGACAGCCGTTCAGCCGGTGACCACGGTGATCTTCTCCGAGACGTTCACCAGCGGGCTCGGCCAGTTCACGGCCACCGGCGGCGCGACGGCGGCCGCCGGCGCCGCACACCTGACCGGGTCTGCGACGGCCGGCAACACCGGCGCGGTCACGTCCAGACCGTTCAGCACCGTCGGGTTCTCGGCGATCACCCTGAGCTTCGATCGCGTGACCGCGGGGCTCGACAACGGCGAGAACGGCATCGCGGCGGTGTCGATCAACGGCGGCGCGTTCAGCAACGTCGAGTCGACGCGCGTGACCACGCGCGGCCACGTCTCGTTCGCGCTCGGCGCCGGCGCGGCGAACCAGGCACAGGTCGTGCTGCGGTTCCGGATCAACGCCAACGCCGCCAACGAGACCTACGACGTCGACAATGTCACCGTCGAAGGCACCCCCGACTCCGGTGGTGGCACCCAGGTGCCGCCGATCGGCAACTTCGTTGCGTTCGAGACCGGCGCTGTGCGGCCGCTTGCACTCTCGAGCGACGGGCTGCGGCTGTACGCCGTCAACACACCCGACAACCGCGTCGAGGTGTTCGATACCAGCGGCGCCAGGCCGGTGCTCGTCGAGTCGATCCCGGTCGGCCTCGAGCCGGTCGCCGTGGCGCTGGCGGGCGATGGCCAGCTCTGGGTCGTCAACCACCTGTCCGACAGCGTCAGCGTGGTCGATGTCTCGACCAGCCCGGCGCGGGTCGTCAACACGCTGCTGGTCGGCGACGAGCCGAGCGACATCGTGTTCGCCGGGCCGAGCAACGCGTGGGCGTTCATCACCGCGGCCCACCGCGGCCAGAACGCGCCGTTCGATCCTCAGCTCACGACCGCGGGCGTGGGCCGCGCCGACGTCTGGGTGTTCGACAGCGCCAACCTGGGCGTCAAGCTCGGCGGCCAGCCGCTCACGATCCTCCACATGTTCGGCGACACGCTGCGCGGGCTCGCGCGCAGCGCCGATGGCACGCGGGTGTACGCGGCGGTGTTCCACTCGGGCAACCGCTCGACGGTGCTGTCCGCCGACATCGCCTCCGGTGGGATCCCCAAGGCGCCGCCGTCCACGGCCGCCGACGGCACGACCCAGCCGCGCACCGGCCTGATCGTCCAGTTCAACGGCACGAGCTGGCTCGACAGCGGCGATCCGAAGACCGGGACTCCGCCGCAGAACTTCAGCTCGCGGGTCAAGCTCAACCTGCCGGACAACGACGTGTTCCAGATCAACGCGACCGGCACGGCGCCGCAGCTCGGCCCGCGCGCCTCGGGGGTCGGCACGACGCTGTTCAACGTCGCGGTCAACCCGCGCAGCGGCGTGGTCTACGTCAGTAACCTCGAGTCGTTGAACCTGACCCGGTTCGAGGGCCCGGGCACGCGCTCGACCACGGTGCGCGGCCACTTCGCCGAGAGCCGGATCACGGTGCTGACCGCGACCAGCGTCGCGCCGCGCCACCTCAACAAGCACATCACCAGCTACGGCGCGGCGGTGGGCACCAGCGCCGAGCGCGCGCTGTCGCTGGCCACGCCGCTGCAGATGGCGGTCACCGCCGATGGCAACACGCTGTTCGTCGTCGGCATGGGCTCGAGCAAGCTCGCCCGCTACAGCACCGCGCAGCTCGAGGCCAACACGTTCACGCCGTCGGCGGCCGATCAGCTGCTGGTCTCGGGCGGCGGGCCGACCGGCGTCGTGCTCGACGAGGCCCATGGCCGCGCGTTCGTCTCGACCCGGTTCGACAACGGGATCTCGGTGGTCAACACCCAGCAGCTCACCGAGACCGCCCACGTCACGATGTTCAACCCCGAGCCGGCGGAGGTCGTGACCGGCCGCCCGTTCCTCTACGACGCGACCCTGACCTCGAGCCGAGGCGACTCGTCGTGCTCGGGCTGCCACATGTTCGGCGACATGGACCACCTGGCGTGGGACCTCGGCAACCCCGACGGCAGCACCGTCCAGAATGCCGGCGCGTACAACGTCAACATCCCGACGTCGCTGCAGAAGCGCACGAACCACCCGATGAAGGGCCCGATGACCACGCAGAGCCTGCGCGGCCTGGCGCGCAACGGGCCGATGCACTGGCGCGGCGATCGCACCGGGCTCAGCCACGCCGCCGGCGAGAGCCTCGAGGAGCAGGCGTTCCAGGACTTCAACGTCGCGTTCCCGAGCCTGCTCGGCCGCGGCTCGCAGCTCACCGACGCCCAGATGAGCTCGTTCGCGAAGTTCGCGCTGCGGCTGAGCTACCCGCCCAGCCCGATCGCCAACCTCGACAACAGCCTGACGTCGGCGCAGGCGCAGGGCGCGCAGCTGTTCAACAACGTCGTCACCGACCGGCTGACCCAGTGCAACGGCTGTCACGTGCTGAACGCCAACCAGGGCCGGTTCGGCACCGACGGCACGCTGTCGTTCGAGGGCGGTGTGGTGGCCGAGGACTTCAAGATCCCCCACCTGCGCAACATGTACGACAAGGTCGGGATGTTCGCGATGAACACCTCGGCGCAGGGCGCGCCGAGCCTGGGCGACCAGATCCGCGGCTTCGGCTACGACAACGAGGGCGCGACCGGCTCGGTCAACCAGTTCCTGACCGCGGCGGTGTTCTCGCTCGACGCCACGCAGCGCTCGCAGATCGAGCAGTTCGTGCTCGCGTTCCCGTCGGACCTGAACCCGGTGGTCGGCCAGCAGGTCACCGTGACGCCCGCGAACGCGAGCCGCGCGGACGTCCAGGCCCGGTTGAACCTGCTGGTCCAGCGCGCCGCGGTGACCTCGCCGCGGCCGGAGTGTGAGCTCGTCGCCAAGGCCGTGCTCGGGACCCAGGCGACGGGCTGGGTGATGAATGCCACGCAGAGCTTCGTGCCCGACGGCAGCGGCGAGGCGGCGGTGTCGCTGCAGGGCCTGCTCGACCAGGCCCAGACCGCCGGCGCGCCGGTGACGTTCACCTGCGTGCCTCCCGGAAACGGGACGCGGATCGGCATCGACCGCGACGGTGACGGCATCCCCGATCGCAGCGACAGCTGAGCGCGCGGCCGCCGGCTCAGATGCCGCACGCGGCGGCGCCGCCGGTGAAGCCCTTCTTGAAGGACGCCGAGCGCTGCGCCGCCGAGCCGTGGGTCCAGGTCTCGGGCTGGACGCGGCCGGAGGTCTTGCGCTGGATCGTGTCGTCGCCGATCTGGGCCGCGGCGTTGAGCGCCTCGTCGACGTCACCGACCTCGAGCAGGTTCCTGCGCTGCGCGTCCTTGCCCCAGGCGCCGGCGAGGCAGTCGGCCTGCAGCTCGGTCGCGATCGAGCTCACCTCGCCGCGGCCGAGCAGGCCCCGCAGGTTCTGCACGTGGTGACCGACCTCGTGCGCGATCACGTAGGCCTGCGCGAAGTCACCCGGCGCGCCGAACCGGCGGCGCAGCATGTCGTAGAACGACAGGTCGATGTACACCTTGCGATCGAGCGGGCAGTAGAACGGGCCGACCGCCGCCGAGGCGCCACCGCACGCCGAGGCAATCGAGCGGCTGAACAGCACCAGGTGGGCGCGCTGGTAGCCGGGCAGCTCGCGTGACCAGGTCTCCTGGACGTCGTCGAGCACGAAGCCGACGAACTTCTTGAGCTCGTCCTGCTCGGGGGAGGTCTGGGTCTGGCTCTGCTGCACGGCGCCGCGGCGATCGGGCTCGCCACCGCCGGTGCACACCCCACCGTAGGTCATGCCGCCGACGACCAGCAGCGCGATCAGGATTCCCTTCCAGCCGAACATGCTGGCGATCGACAGGATCCCGCCGAGGGGGAGGCCGCCGCCTCCGCCGCCGCTGAAACCCGACTGACCGCGGCGATCCTCGACATCGGAGCTTTCGTGAGAACGATCCCAGCGCATGACCCAAGCGTGGATGCAATCGCCCCGCCACGCCAGTATGTGCGTCCGTGCCACACGAACGCACCGCGGCAAGCTGGCAACGCCGGCCCTGCCGCAAATCGCGCCACGCCGGAACGGACGTATCGCTGTTGCAGCGGATATGCTGAAGGTGGATGACGGCCGGGGACGTCCGCCATGAGCCTCGAGGTCTGCTCGGACAGACCGGTGGGCTCGTCGATGCGGCTGACGTTGCATGTAGCAGCGCGGCGATGGCGGACCTGGGGCCCTGGCGCATCGTGCGCACGCTCGGCCGGGACCTGTGCGGGGCGTACTACGTGGGGCGCCGCGACGATGGCGAGCGGGCCACGCTGTATGTGCTCTCCGGCGAGCGGGTCGCCGTCGGTGAGCGGGCGCTCGGGACGCTCGTCGGGCCGCACCGCGGTCTCGCGCACCCCGGACTGCTGACATTTCGCAGCATGGGTCGCGACGGCGGCGATTGCTACCTGGTTGCCGACGGCGTCGACGATGCGCTCGCGCCGCTGCGCAGCGGCCAGCGTCCGGATCCCGGACAGGTGGGGCCGTTCGGCGCGGCGCTCGCCGCCGCGCTCGCGACGGCGCACGAGCACGACCTGATCCACGGCGCGCTGACGTTCGACAACGTCCTGTGGGCGCCGCATCGAACGCCGCAGATCCTCGGCGTCGGCGTGGCTGCGGCCGGGCTCGCCGACCGCGCAGCGCTCGCGCGCGGTGACGTGGCTGCGCTCGGGCGCTTGCTGTGGGCGCTGATCGCCGGCTGGCATGTCGGCGAGGAGGAGCGGGCGCGCGGCGATGACGATCCGATGCGCGTGGAGGGCGCCCGGATCGTCGCGCTGGTGCGCAGGCTCGCCGACCCGACGGAGGCGATCACGATGCGTCAGGCGCATGCCATGCTCGCCGAGGGCGAACCGACGCAGACCGCGCCCCGAGCGCTCGGCGAAGCCAGCCCCGCTGCAGATCCCGCCGCAGGGCCCGAGAGCCCGGCCGGACATGCCGCTCCGGTGGCGCGCGATGCGCTCGGCAACATCGGTCGCTATCGCATCCTGACCCGGCTGGGCCGCGGCGGCATGGGCGAGGTGTTCCTCGCCGAGGACCCGGCGCTCCGCCGCGGCGTGGCGCTCAAGCGCATCCGGCCCGACCTCGACCACGATCGCACGTTCCGCGCCCGGCTGCGTCGCGAGGCGCGGCTGGCCGCGCACCTCAACCACCGCGCGATCGTCCAGGTCTTCGATCTGGTCACCGATGACACCGCCGACCACCTGGTCATGGAGTACGTGTCGGGCCCGAGCCTGTACACGCTGTTCGGCTTCAGCCGGCCGCCGCTCGCCGAGGCGGTGCGCATGGCCGCGGAGATCGCGGATGGCCTCGCCTACGCGCATCACCGCGGCGTCATCCATCGCGATCTCAAGCTCGAGAACATCCTGATCGGCACGGACCAGCAGCCCAAGATCGCCGACTTCGGCCTGGCGTGCTGCGTCGCCAGCGATGCTCCCGACGAGTCGCTGACCGGCGACGGGGTCACGATGGGGACCTCGCGTGCGATGTCGCCCGAGCAAGCGCAGGGCCACGACATCGACGCCCGCTCCGATCTGTTCTCGCTCGGTGTGATGCTCTACGAGCTGGTCACTGGCACGAGCCCGTTCGCGTCGAGCCACCGCGTGCAGACGCTGCTGCGCGTGGTGCAGCACCACCCGCCCGCCGTGTGCGAGCTCGCGCCCGAGGTGCCGCAGGCGCTGTCCGATCTGATCGACCAGCTGCTCGAGAAGGATCCGGCGCGCCGCCCCGACGATGCCACGGCGGTGCGCGACCTGCTGCGCAGGCTCGAGCCATCGATGTCGACCGCCGGCCGCGCGCGCGAGACCTGGCCGCGCAGCTCGGCAACGTACCCGATCGAGACCGAGCCCACGCTCGCGTTGTCGGCTCGAGCGCAGCCGCGCCCCGCGCGCCCGCCGCGCGGTGCACTCTGCACCGTCGACCGCGCGACGGATCTCGGCAGGCCGCCGAGCGTGTCCGACGACGGCGGCACCGAGGGCCGGCTGCACCTGCGCGACAGGCATGCCGCAGCTGCCGAGGCCGCGCCCGCGATCGCGGCTCCGGTGCCGGCGCGGCCTTTGCCGAACCTCCGGGCGATGACGATCGCGTTCGTGGCATCGCTCGGCGTCGGGTTCCTTCAGATCCTGATCGCGTGGACCGCGGGGATCGCTGTGAACGATCGCGCACCGGGCGAGTCGCGCATCTTCGTTGGATATCTCTCCAGCTATCACTGGTGGGCCATGTACATGACCGTCGTGCCGGTCTGGCTCGCGAGCGTCCTGCCGATCTGGCGGGCGTTTGGCGAGCTCGGCACCCGGCGCGCCAGGATCGCCGGATCCGTCGTGGCTGCGGTCTGCGTGACCATCGCGCTGGTCCTCCTGATCGCGCCGATCCAGCGGGCGCTGTGGAGCGTGCCGGTCGGAGCGTGCCAGTGGAACTATCTCGACTGCCGGCCGCACGACGGCGCGTATTCGCCCGCGCTGCGCGGGCTCTTGCTGGTGCTCGGATATCTCCACGAGCTGATCGGCTTCAGCGGCCTGTTCTTCGCGATGGCCGGCACGCTGAGCTTCGCGTGGCTGCTCCGCAGCTCGAGCGCACCGGCGATGACAGATCGCATGATCTCGCTGCTGCTCAATCAGCGGCTCTGTGTGCTCGCCGGCCTTGGCTATCTGATCCTGTTGCGGAGTAGCAAGATCAGTATCTATCTGGCAGTCAGCGAGCAGGGCCACGGCGCGGTCACGCTCGCGAGCCGGTTCCTGCAATGGGGAAGCTACTTCCGGGTGATCAACAGCGGGACCGCTCTGAACCTGACGCTCGGCGGCATCTGGCTGGTCATGACGTTCGCCTCCCACCTGCTGGTCGCGTATACCCTTGTTCAACCGACGCTGTCGGATGACGCCTACGGCATCTGGCTCGTGATCTCCGAGGCCGCGCGGATCGCGGGCCGCGCGTTCCTGTTCTGCTTCCTCGGCGCGATCGTCTTGATCGTCCTGCCGCCCCCGGGCTGGGCGCCGCTGGCGGCCCTGACGGTCGTGGTCGCGGCGCTGCTGGGGCATTGGGTCCGCGACTCGCGGGAGCTCACGCGCTCGCGTCGCGGCACCGTCGCTCGACGCGCTTGAGGATCAGCGGCTGCGCGCGGCGAGCCAGCGCAGCGCCAGGGCGCCGCGGCGGCGCCAGCCGTGCTCGACGCGGACGCGCCACAGCCGCTCGGCGCCGGGCAACGCGCCGACCTCGGGGCCGTGCCACTGGATCTGGACGCTGCCCTGGACGTGCAGGACGTCGCCGCGGGCGAAGTCGACGAACACCAGCGCCGCGCGTGGCTCGGAGACCAGGTTGCCGAGCGTGTTGAAGTAGCGGTTGCCGGGGTAGTCGGGGATCGTGAGCACGTTGCCCTCGACGCGGACGAAGCCGGGTGGGCCGCCGCGGTGCGAGATGTCGACGCCGCCGGTGGGCTCGCCGGTGCGCGCGGCGGTGGCGACGAAGAACGTGTCGGCCGCGGCGATCGCGGCCGCGGCGTCGCGGTCGATGCCTTCGAACCGCTCGGCGGGCGCGGGGTCGGCGGCCGCGGCGACGACGTCGCGCGGGTGGATGTACCTGGGGCAGTTGCCGAAGCTCTGGCGGATCGCGATGGTGACGCCGTGCGGATCGGCGGCGGCGATGACGCCGTTGGCGCGGTTGCGCCGGCGGGTGGCGAGCTCGATGCCGAGCAGGCCGAACGGCGCGTCGGGGACGAACGCGGCGCTTGCGGGGTCGGCGGGGTCCGGCACCCCGGCGATCCGCAAGGTACGCGGATCGGGCGAGCGGAGGAAGCCGGGCGGGCCGGTCCACACGGTCGCGACGGGCCAGCCGTGATCGGTGGCCGCGACGACCACGAACGGCAGCGCCTCGAAGAACCGCCGGTGCTGATCGGGCATGACGTCGCGGATCGCGCCGCCGGACGAGCCCTCGCCGGCGAGCGCCTGGGCCTCGCGCTCGCCCGGGTGAAACGGCCAGGCGGTCGCGTCGGTCACGTCGCGGGCTCCGCGCCGGGGTTCATGCTCTCGACCTGGTGGCTCAGGCCCGATGCGACTGTTCCATCAGCGACAAGGGTAGCAGCGGTCATGACGGGATCCTGGTGTCGGGTGGTGGGGGTTCGTTTTCTGCTGCTCGAGGGTAACCACGGCACCGGCTCGGGCACAGCCTCGCCGGGCTCAAGTCAGTCTTCCATGATATGGAAGGATCGTGGACCGCCTCGACGAGCTCGCGATCTTCGTCGCCATCGTCGACGAGGGCAGCCTGGCGGCGGCGGCGCGCAAGCTGCGGCGGTCGCCGCCGGCGGTGACGCGCGCCCTGGCCGCGCTCGAGGAGCGGGTCGCGACCCGGCTGCTCGAGCGCACGACGCGGCGGAGCCGGCCGACCGAGGCGGGCCGGCGGCTGCTCGAGCACGCTCGCGAGGTGCTCGCCGGCTATGGCGAGGCGGTCCGCGAGGTCGGCGCCGGTCCGGTCCGCGGGCTGTTGCGGGTGACCGCGCCGCTGGTGTTCGGCCGCCGCCACGTGACCCCGATCGTCGCCAGCTTCCTCGACGCGTACCCCGGCGTCCGCGTCGAGCTGGTGCTGAACGATCGCAACCTCGACCTGGTCGGCGATGGCTTCGACGTCGCGCTGCGGATCGGGCCGCTCGCCGACTCGAGCCTGGTGGCGCGCCGGGTCGGCGAGGTCCGCCAGGTGCTGGTCGCGAGCCCGAGCTACCTGGCGGGCCACGCCGCGCTGCGCGCGCCGCGCGACCTGGTTCGCCACGACGTGGTGTTCACCGCCAGCCGGGCGGGTCCCCTCGAGTGGCGGTTCGGCGAGTCGCTGCGCGGCGAGGTGGTGCGGCTGGTGCCGCGGCTGATCGTCAACGAGGTCGACGCCGTGCTGCTCGCCGTACGCGCCGGCCGCGGGATCGGGCGGCCGCTGTCGTACCAGGTCGCCGACGATCTGGCGTCGGGTAGCCTGGTCCGGCTGCTCCCGGCGTTCGAGCCGCCGCCGCTGCCGGTGCAGCTCGTCGTGCCGAGCGCGCGGCACCTGTCGCCGAAGGCGCGCAGCTTCGTCGATCACGCCGCGCGGGCGCTCGCGACATTGGGCGTGATCCGCGCAGCGGCCTGACCACGTCGGTTCCGTGAATTCTGCTGCGGCCGGGCCGTCCCCGACACGCTAGATTACCGGCGTGCTGTGCCTTCATCTTCCCACCCGGGCCCCCCGCGTCGTTCCCACCCCCCTCGGGACCCGGCTCGGTGACCCCCGGGCGGTCGTCGTTGTACTGAGCCTGGCGATCGCGGCGTGCTCGGCGAAGGCTCCCGCGTCGGGAGAGGGGCGGCCGGCCACCCCCGCCGCGCCGGAGGCCCATGCGGCCGCCGGACAGGCCGACTCGCCGACGCCGGCGCCGGATCCGCGCGAGGCGACCCTGGCGGCGGCGACCACGCTGCTGCTCCAGCACGAGCACCTGCTGCGCAAGCCGATCGACGACGAGCTGTCGCGCACGGCGTTCGACACGTACCTCGAACGGCTCGACGGCAGCAAGATGTTCCTGCTGCGCAAGGATCGCGACACGCTCGCGAAGTATGGCGACAAGATCGACGACGAGCTGCGCTCCGGCGCGCTCGACCTCGCGCACGAGGGCCAGCGGATCTTCGTGGCACGGGTCGAGGTGGTCGAGAAGCTCGTGGCCGAGCTGCTCGCGGCGCCGTTCAACCACGACGACGAGGAATGGATCGAGCTCGATCCCAAGAAGGTCGAGGTCGCCGCCAACGAGCAGGAGCTGCGCGACCGCTGGCGACGCCGGCTCGAGCTCGAGGTCCTCGAGCGCGTGAGCCAGATGGAAGCGCGGCTCAAGGCCGACGACAAGGCCGCGGGCGGAGCGTCCGCGGGCGGAGCGTCCG
>DASWRS010000276.1:0-61732 GCA_036403075.1 Kofleriaceae bacterium | reverse complement strand
GGTCGCCGCCGGCCGCCGCGGTCACGGCGAATCGTAGTCTTCGTCGTCGAGCGCGTGCATGACCCGCGCGGCGTGCGCGCTTGGCACCTCCGGCAGGTCCTCGAGCGGCGCGGGCTCCTTGAACGGCAGGTTGCGCAGCTCGGCGAGTTCGCGCTCGAGCCGGTTGACCAGCGACTCGTACTGGCGCCGCCGCCAGATCGCGAACAGGGTCGACAGCACCAGCGCGCCGAGCAGCACGGCGGACGCCAGCCAGCCGGCGATCAGCGCCGGGAGCCAGATCTCGTGCGGCCGGTCGCCGAACAGCGCGGTGAGCCACGGCGGGATCGTCACCGGCACCCAGCCGCTGTTGGCCACCAGGAACAGCCCGGCGACCACGCCCAGGCCGATCATCGACACGACCATGGTCGCGGTGGCGATCACGCGCAGCGAGCGGAACACCGCGCGAGCATACACCGCGCGCGATCGGCACCGGCCGCACAGCCCGCCCGCCGCCGGCTCCGGACAAACAAAAGCCGCCTCGCGGGCGGCTGGATGCAGACCGTGCCGGCTGGCGGCTAGAGCTGCTCTTTGGGCTTGAGCTTGTCGAGCTTGCCGCGGAACTTGTCGCCCAGGGTCGCGCCGCCGGCGTTCGACGAGTTGAAGCCCTGCGCCTCGGCCGCGTCCTTGGCCCGCGACGCGCTCTTGATCGACAGCCCGATCTTGCGCTCGGCGCCATCGGCGTGGAGCACCTGGACCTTCACCACCGTGCCCGGCTGGAGCACCGTGCGCGGATCCTCGACATGGTCCTCGCTGATCTCGGAGACGTGGACCAGGCCCTCGATGCCCTTCTCGAGCTCGACGAACGCGCCGAAGTCGAGCACCTTGAGCACCTTGCCGTCGACGATCTTGCCCTGCGGGTAGTCGTACGGGATCCGATCCCACGGATCGGGGACCAGCTGCTTGATGCCGAGCGAGATCTTCGGCTTGTCGCCGTCGCCGGTATCGATGTTGAGCAGCACGGCCTCGACCTCGTCACCCTTCTGGAACAGCTCGCTCGGGTGCTTGACCCGCTGGGTCCACGACATGTCGCTGATATGGACCAGGCCGTCGATGCCTTCCTCGATCTCGACGAAGATCCCGAAGTCCGCGATGTTGCGGACGTGGCCCTTGACCACGGTGCCCGGCGGGTACTTCTCGGTGAGCTGCTCGTACGGGTTGGGCTCGAGCTGCTTCATGCCGAGCGAGATCCGGTTCTGCTTGACGTCAACGTCGAGCACGACCGCCTCGACCATGTCGCCGACCGCGACCATCTTCGATGGATGCTTGACCCGGCGGGTCCACGACATCTCGGAGATGTGGACCAGGCCCTCGATGCCCTCCTCGAGCTCGATGAACGCGCCGTAGTCCTTGAGCGAGACCACCTTGCCGCGGACGACGGTGCCCGGCACGTACTTCTCGGCCGCCCGGCTCCACGGATCCTCGGTGATCTGCTTGAGGCCGAGGCTGACGCGCTCGGTATCGGCATTGAACTTGAGGACCTTGACGCGCACGTGATCGCCGACCTGGAACAGCTCGCTCGGGTGGTTGACCCGGCCCCAGCTCATGTCGGTGATGTGGAGCAGGCCGTCGATGCCGCCGAGGTCGATGAACGCGCCGTACTCGGTCAGGTTCTTGACGATGCCCTCGACGATCTGGCCTTCCTTGAGGCGCTCGAGCGTCGATTCCTTGAGCGCGGCGCGCTCCTTCTCGAGCAGCACACGGCGCGACAGCACGATGTTGCCGCGCTTCTTGTTGAACTTGATGACCTTGAACTTGAAGCTCTGGTTCAGGAACGCGTCGAGGTTGCGCACCGGGCGCAGATCGACCTGCGAGCCCGGGAGGAACGCCTTGACGCCGCCCCGGATCGTCACCGACAGGCCACCCTTGACCCGCGCGGTGATGACGCCCTCGATCAGCTCGTCGCGCTCGCACGCGGCGCTGATCTCGTCCCAGACCTTGAACCGGTCCGCCTTCTCCTTCGAGAGCACGCACATGCCGGCGTCGTTCTCTCGAGACTCGAGCAACACGTCGACGACGTCACCGGGCGCGACCCCGATCGTGCCGTCGGCCTGGCGGAATTCCTCGAGCGGGACCTGGCCCTCGCTCTTGTAGCCGACGTCGACGATCGCGTAGTCCTTGCCGACCGCGATCACCGTCCCACGGAGGATCTCGCCCTCCTTGACGCTGTCTTGGCCGAAGCTTTCGGCGAGCAGGGCCGCAAAGTCCTCTTCGCCCGTGCCGTCTTGGGTAACCATATTCAAGCAGATCTCCTGAAGCCACCGAGGTTGGATTTACTGCCGCAGCAGCACCTGGGTGCAGGGGCGAGTTGGTAACCTCCACCCTCGGTTTTGTCAACCACGGCGATGAGATCCGCGGGCCAGGCCGGCCTGGTGACGCGGTGCGCCACCGGGCCGACCGCTCAGGGGTCCCTGCCCGGATGGCCGGCCCGGCTCCGGGCCTCGACCAGGCGCGCGAGCGAATTCACAACATCTTCGAGGGTTTGTGTCGAGCTATCGACGAGCACCGCATCCGGAGCGGGGACCATGGGGGCGACGTCGCGGCCGGCATCGCGCCGGTCGCGCTCCTGGATCTCGCGCAGGGTCTGGGCGTAGTCGACCGGAGCTCCCGCGGCCGCCAGCTCGGCGACCCGCCGCCGCGCGCGCTCGGCCTCGCTGGCGGTGAGAAAGAACTTCGCATCCGCGGCCGGGAACACCACGGTCCCGGTGTCGCGGCCCTCGACCACGACGCCGCCGCCGGCGCCCAGCCGGCGCTGGAGCTCGAGCAACGCGGCGCGGACCTCCGGGTGCGCCGAGACCTGCGACGCGCCCTGCGAGATCTCCGGCGTGCGGATCGCCGCGGTGACGTCGTCGTTGCCGAGGTAGACGTGGTTGCGGTCGTCGACGAACTCGAACCGGATGTCGAGCGCGCGGGCGACCTGGGCGCAGCCCGCGGCGTCGCTCCACGCGATCGCCTGGGCGCGCGCGGTGAGCGCGACCGCACGATAGATCGCGCCGGTATCGAGCAGGCGGTACCCCAGCCGGCGGGCGAGCAGCTTGGCGACGCTGCTCTTCCCGGCGCCCGCGGGTCCGTCGATCGTGACCACGACCTGCTTCATGTCGGCACATCATGCCCGAATTCCCTCCGTGCGGGCGGCACCGCGGGCGCGGTGCGCGGTCACGTTGTACAGTCGCGGCCGTGGCCGAGCTGACCACAGAGAGGCGGTGGAAGACGTTCGCCGACGTGGTGGCCTTTGCGCTCGGCACCAACGTCTGGATCTCGATCGTGATCCTGCCCGCGATCTTCGTCGGCGCGCTGCACGGGCTGTCGCGCATCGCCGCGGCCGCGCTGCCGTTCGTCGTGCTGATGCTCGGGCTCGCCCGGCGCTCCGAGGCGGTGCTGCTCGGCCTGTTCCCGGCCGCGGTACTGGTCCCGGTGGCGCTCCAGCCGCAGATGGCGTCGTCGTATGTCTACGGCCCGATCCGGTTCACCCTGGTCGCGCTCGGCGTGCTCGCGTACCTGTTCGGCGTGTCGTTCTTCACCACCTGGCACGAGCCGCCCACGCCGCGATCGATCCGCGGCCTGAGCTCGGCGCAGCTCGGCCCGGCCGAGCGCTGGCAGCGCCGCGAGCGCGTGTACTGGATGCTGACCGCGATGTCACTGGTGATCCCCACGGTGCTGATCGCGTGGGTCAACTTCGACACGTCGATCGCGGACTACCTCGGCGAGATGTACCCCGGCCGGGTCGCGCTGATGACCACCGCGCTGACCGCCGGCGCGATCGCGCTGTGGCTCGGCATCTTCCATTATGCGTTCCTCGGCGTGCTCCGCCCGCACCGCACCGGCGACCGCGACCTGGTCGGCAAGCTCGGCCAGGCCCGGGTCGACGCTCGGTCCGGCAAGCCGCGGCCGCGGTTCTACGTCTCCGTCGCGCTCGCGCTCGCGGCGATGGCAACCCTGATCCTCCTGCGTCACCTGAAGGGATAAGTCATGCGCCGCTACTTCTTCGAGGTCCTCGCCGTCGCGCTGATCGGAGGCAGCCTGTTCTTCTTCAAGGAGACGCTCGACTACCTCGCGCGGCGCGACTACGTCGCGGCGGTGCTGGTCATGCTGATCGGCGTCGCGGTGATCTCGGTGGGCAAGGAGATGGCCCGCCTCGCGCTGGTGCAGCGCGACTGACGCCATGCCCGCCATGCGCGCTCCCTTCGTCCTGGCGCTCGGTCTGTCGCTCGGTCTGGCGCTCGCCGCGTGCGGCCGATCGCCGGTCCCGCCCCCCGCGCCGGTCGCGCCCGGCGTGATCGCGACACCGCGGCTGACCGCCGACGACGCGCCGGTCGCCCGGGTCAACGGCCGGACGGTGTGGGCGTCGTGCGTCGCGGTCCAGGCCGGCCGCGTGCCGGCGGGCAACGAGCCCGAGCGCCGCGCCGCCGCGCTCGACCAGTGCATCGCGTTCGAGCTGCTCGCCCAGGCGGCCGAGTCCCGCGGCCTCGCCGGTGCCCCGGAGGTCGCCGAGGCCGGGCGCGCGGCCGCGGTCAACCGCCTGGTCGAGACCGCGTTCGAGCAGCGCTACCGCACCCCCGCCGATCTCGGGCCACTGGTCGACCGGGCGATGAAGCTCAATGGCTGGCGCATGCACCTGATCCAGCTCCGGGCCTCGAGCTTCGCGCGCTTCGTCGTGCCCGAGCACGCGGCGCCCGGGATCGAGGCCCGGGCCCACGCGCTCGCCGACCGGCTCGCCGCCGAGTTCGCCGGCCAGACCGGGCTCTACAGCGTGCACCTGACCGAGGCGGCCCGGCGCATCGCCGAGGACGCCAAGGACGCCAAGGACGCCGAGGGCAGCGAGGTCAAGCTCGAGACCTCCGACTACCGGCCCGCCCACCACGACGACCTGGTCAAGCCGTACGGCGACGCGCTGTACGCGATCCCCGAGGTCGGCCGGACCTCGCCGGCGTTCCGCACCCCGTGGGGCTGGGACGTCGTGATGTGGACCGGCGGTGTCGAGCCCAGGGAGCGGACCCGCGACGAGCTCGTCGCCGAGATGTTCCCCGAGCTGCGCCGCCAGCAGTTTCAGCTGTGGGTCAACCAGATCGGCAAGAGCCTCGGCGTGCACGTCGAGATCGACGAGGCCTCGGTCAAGCAGCTCGACACCGGAGGGGAGCAATGATCGATGGCCACGGATCCCGGAGCGCTCGCAACCCGCCCGCCGGCCTCGGCCCGCTCGCGCCGCACAACATCAGCCCGTTCGGCGCGATCCTGCGCCGCGCGGTGCACGCCACACCCGGCGCGATCGGCGGCGCGTTCGCCGATTCGGACGGCGAGATGATCGACGGCTTCACCACGCACGACCCGCACGACTGGGCGCTCCTGACCGCGCACTACGGGATCGTGCTGTCGCAGCTCCACGCCGCGCTCGGCACCCTGCACTTCGGCGGGCCCGAGCACTTCATCGCGGAGCACGGCCTGCTCGACATCGTGCTCCACGCGGTCCCCGGCGGCTATTACGTGCTGGTGGCGATCACCAAGCCCGCGCCGCTCGGCCACGCGCTGCGCAGCCTGCGCCTGGCCGCGCGCGAGCTCCACCGGGAGATGCTGTGACCCCACGCCACGCCCGCGGGCTCGCCCTGGTCATCGCGCTCGTCGCCGTGCTCGTCGTCGCCGGCCGGCCCGGATCGGCGCGCGCCGCCGACGGCGACGACTACGATCCGCGCGGGACGGCGTGGAACGGCATGGCGAGCTTCGTCGGCCTGGCCGAGGGCATGGGGTTCTCGGTATCCGCGGTCAGCTCGCTCGAGTGGGGCGACCTGTCGTCCGAGGACATCCTGGTCCTGATCTACCCGCTCCAGCGCGTCGACCCCGGGCGGCTCGGCGCGTTCGTCCAGGCCGGCGGCAACGTCGTGATCGCCGACGACTTCGGCGACGGCAAGGACGCGATGGCGGGCCTGGGCCTGCTCCGCGCCGAGGTCCTGGCGCCGCGGGCGAGCAAGTACTACGACGGCCGGCCGTGGGCGCCGATCGCCACGGCGCGCGGCGATCACCCGCTCGCAGCCGACGTCGGCGAGGTCGTGACCAACCACCCGGCCGCGCTGACCCGGGTGCAGGGCGCGACCACGGTGGTCGCGTTCGACGAGGGTGCGGTCGTGGTCACCGGCGAGCGCGGCAGCGGCCGGTTCGTCGCGATCAGCGATCCGAGCATCTTCATCAACAAGATGCTGATGTTCCGCGGCAACATCCAGCTCGCCACGAACTTGCTCCGCTACCTCGATCGCGGCGGCCGCGCCCGGCACGTGGTGCTGCTGCGCGGCGACGTGCCGATGTACGGCGAGCCGCGGCCGTACATCGACGATCCGCGGGCCGGCGAGCTCGGCCGCTCGATCGCCGATCTGAACTTCTGGCTGTCCGAGCGCCGCGCCTGGCTGCTGACGCCGGCGGCGATGAAGGCGCTGGCCGTCGGGCTCGCCGCGGCGCTGCTCCTGCTCGCGCTGCTCGCGCTGCCGGTGCGGCGCGGCCCCCGGATCGACGGCGCATGGCTGCGGTTCGGGCGGCCGAGCCGGCGCGACGAGCCCCACGCCGTGGTCGCCGCCGCCGAGCAAGGCGGCGGCAACCTGGTCCTGGCCTGCGTGCTGCGCGACCAGCTCCAGCGCCTGCTCGCCGACGCGATCGGCAAGCCCGAGCCGCTCTACACCGTGCCCGAGGCCCAGCTGATCGCCGAGCTGTCGCGCGCCCGCGGGACCGCCGCCGGTGCCGAGCTCGCCCGGATCTACCGCCGGCTGCGCGCGCTGCCCAGCCGCGGCCAAGCCGCCGCGCCGTGGAGCGCCGGCCACCTCGCGCGGCGCGATTTCGACACCCTGTACCGGGACGCCGCCGCGCTGTGTCGTACTCTCGGCGCCGCGCTGCCGGATCTGGAAGCGTGAGAAACCAGCCGATGCCGATGCCAGTCCCCTCCCTCACGCCCGATCGCGTCGCCCGCGTCAACCAGCTCGCCCGCGCGATCGCCGACGAGGTCGGGCGCGCGTTCATCGGCAATCCGACGATCACCGAGGCGCTGCTGGTCGCGCTGATGGCGCGCGGCCACGTCCTGATCGAGGGCTATCCCGGCGTCGCCAAGACCACGCTGGTCAAGGCGTTCTCGGGGACGCTGGGCTGCCACTTCCGGCGGATCCAGTTCACGCCGGACCTCCTGCCTTCGGACATCACCGGCACCTACATCCTCGACATGCGCACCAACACCTTCGTCCTGCGCGAGGGCCCGGTGTTCACCAACGTGCTGCTCGGCGACGAGATCAACCGCGCGCCGGCCAAGACCCAGTCGGCGCTGCTCGAGGCGATGCAGGAGCACCAGGTCACGATCGAGGGCGAGACCCGCCCCCTGTCCGAGCCGTTCATCGTGCTCGCGACCCAGAACCCGATCGAGCAGGAGGGCACGTATCCGTTGCCCGAGGCCCAGGTCGATCGCTTCCTGATCAAGCTCAAGATGGGCTACCCGTCGCTCGCCGACGAGAAGCGCATGCTCGGGACCTACGACCGGCCGCCGCCGCCGGTGCGCACCGTGGTCGGCCCGTCCGACGTGCTCGACATGCAGGCGCTGACGCAAGAAGTCTTCGTCGCTGAAGAGCTGCTCGACTACGTGCTCGGCCTGGTCGCGTTCACCCGGTCGCACCCCAAGGTCTATCTCGGCGCGTCGCCGCGCGCCGGCCTCGCGCTGGTCCACGCGTCCAAGGGCCTCGCCCTGCTCCGCGGCCGCGACTACGTCCTGCCCGACGACGTCCGCCACCTCGCGCCGCTGGTGCTCGGCCACCGGATCCTGCTGTCGCCGGAGGCCGAGCTCGAGGGCGCGGCCGGCACCGCGGTGATCGCCGAGGCGATCGACAAGGTCGGCTACAAGATGCCCAAGGGCGGCGTGCGGTGATCCCCCGCCTGGCCGCGCGCGGCAAGCTGGTGCTCGTCACGGCGCTGCTGTTCCTCCTGGTTGGCGTGCTGCACGGCACGCCGCCGCTGGTCGGCCTGGCCGGCGTGGTCCTCACCGTGCTGTGCGCGCTCTACCTCGGGTTCTACCCGACGGCGATCTTGCTCCGCCGCAAGAAGATCGAGCTGTCGTGGTGGGTCCCGCCCGGCGATCAACCCGGCGGCGCGCTCGCCGCGGACCGGCCGTTCCAGCTCCACCTCGCGTTCCGCAACCACGGCAGCCGCAAGCTGCGGATCCTGTCGACCCAGATCCTGGCGGCCTCGACCCTGCAGATCGACGACCGGCCGAGCGCCACGGTCAAGCGCGGCCAGCAGGTCGAGGTCACGACCACGGTCAAGCCGCTCGCCGCCGGTTACCAGGTGCTGCACGGCGCGGCGCTGACCTTCGGCGACGCGCTCGGGCTGTTCGACATCGAGGCGTTCTTTCCCAACCCGATCGCGATCAAGGTGTTCCCGCGGACGCTCGCGCTGCGCGGCCAGCCGGTGCGCGCGGTCGGCGGCGCGCTGCACGAGCAGGTCGGCCAGCACCACGTCCGGCGGCGCGGCCTGTCGGGCGAGCTGCGCGAGTTGCGCGAGCACAGCCACGGCGATCCGTTCAAGTTCATCGCGTGGAAGGCGACCGCGCGGCGCGGCCAGCTGATGGTCCGCGATCTCGAGAACGAGATCGTGACCACCCACATCGCGATCGTCGATGTCGGCGGCAGCATGCGCAGCGGCGCGGTCGGCCGGACCCCGCTCGACTGGGCCAGCGACAGCGTCGCCGCGCTCGCCCGGTCCGCGATCGGCAACGCCGACCGGATCGGCCTGGTCGGGTTCGACACCCGCTGCGTCGTCGAGCTCGCGCCCGACACCGGCTACCACCACTACCTGCAGCTGGTCGACAAGCTGCTCGACGTCCGCTCGGTGGTCGACGAGGACCTCACCGACGTCACCGCCGGCGAGCTGGTCGCGCTGGTCGCGCGCTACCTCGCGCACCAGGAGGCGATCGACGTCCGGATCAAGCTGGCGCCGCCGCTCGACGACGCGCGGTGGAGCGCGATCCAGGCCGGCCCCGACGGCCAGCTCTATGACGTCGCCGCGACCGGCCGGCTGTGTCGCCGCCTGATCGACATGATGGTCGGCCACGAGAAGACCCGGGACAAGCGCGGCCGCGCGGTGCCGGTGATCGAGCCCGACAGCCAGCTCGCGCCGCTGCGCCAGCTGTGCCGGCTGCGCGGCGTCGAGTTGCCGTACCGGACCTCGTGGGAGCACGGCAAGCGCGCCGCCGGGTTCGCCGCCGCGGTCGAGCGCGCGGTCGCGAGCGGCCGCCCCGACATCGTGATCGTGATCAGCGATCTCACCGGGTTCGCCGAGGACGAGAGCCGCGCGACCCGCGCGATCGCGCGGCTGCGCAAGGCCGCCGGGACCGTGGTCGTGCTCGCGCCGTCGCCGAGCGCGTTCCTGCCGCCCGCGGCGTCGCCGCACGGCCGCCGCGCCCGCGAGCTGATGGTGCGCGATGCGCGCGCCGCGCTCGAGCCCGGCCGCAAGCTGCTGCTCCGTCACGGCGTGACGGTGATCGAAGGCTCCCCCGCCGACAGCCTCGATCGGCTGATCGATAACGGCCGCGTCCGGCTGCGCGCCGGCTAGCGCACCACCTCCAGGTTGCTCTCGAGCACGGTCACCGTCCACACCCGCCCCGCAGCCTTCGTCGTCACCGATCCGACCGACAGCGCGGTCAGCAGCACGGCCCCCCCGACGAAGATGATGTCCGTCCAGCGATCGGGGCGATGTCGCGCCGCGATCTGGTTCAGATGGCTCATCGGTCTCCTCCTGGTTTTCAGAAACTGGCAGTCATCACGATAACAACGCTGCCCGCCCCTGTCACGACAAAGCGAATCGTCGCCGCAGATCGCAGTGTCGCAGATCCTGCAGAATTTCGCGAGCTTCGTCCCGGGACACGCGTCGCGGACATTCATGTACTGCCGCAACACACGTGTGTGATATCGAGATCCAGAATCCGCCATTCGCGATGATCGGTAGTCGCGGCGCGCGCAACGCCACGGGAGTGAGAGCTGGAGGGCCCGGCTCAGAAGGTTTCGCAGCCGGACAAGGCACGCGACTTGCGACGGTTGCCGATCACAAGGAGAGAAACCATGAGAATTCTGAGCATCAGGCGGATCCTTACGCTGGCCGCGATCGGCGCAGCGTACGTGCACGGCAAGCGCGGCGGTGAATGGACGATTGCCAGCGTCAAGGACACGTTGAACTATCTCTGGACGTCGTCGACGGAGCGGATCGGGTCCATGAAGAGCATGCAGAGCGGCGGCGGCGGCGGCAGCGTGCAGCGTCGCCCGGGGAGCCGCACGATGGGCCAGGGCAGCTCGGCGGGCCAGGGCAGCTCAGCGGGCCAGGGCAGCTCGGCGGGCCAGGGCGGCTCGGCGGGCCAGGGCAGCTCGGCGGGCCAGGGTTCCAGCAGCCAGGGCAGCTCGGCGGGCCAGGGCTCCAGCAGCCAGGGCAGCTCGGCGGGCTCCGCGCCGAACGGCCTGGCCGGCGACCGCATGCGCCGCCCGTAGGGCGAGTCGCTCGCCTGCCGGCCGCTGCGCTGCGATCACGCGACGCGGGCGCACGGCGGGCGAACCGGCACGCGGCGAGCGCGCGATGATCTCGCGATCGAGTCGTCGCAACCTCGCCGCGGGTTCACCGGGGGCCGGGACAGGATCGGCTCCGCCGCCAGGTCTTGCGGTCACGCGCAGGAGGGTCGCTCCGGCGATCTTCCGGCGTGGCGCGATCCAGCCGCCACCGGCGCCCTGTCGCGCCGCGCCCGGCGGCGCCTGCTGCGCCACGGCCGGCACGCCGTGCTCCGCGCGCACGCCCGTCCATCCGCGGAGCTTCCGAACTTCGCTGCTGCGACGCGGCACGCAGCGTGCAACCACGCGTAGCTCATGATGAACACGGTCAGGCACACCTTCCATATCATCGGCGATCGCGGCGGTGACTTCGCGAAGACCTTCGGGTCCAACACGGCCGACCTGGCGAAACGGGTCGGCGACGGCACCGTGGGCTTCGCGCGCGACATCGGGCCGCGCCGTGCGCTGCTCGGCCTCGCGCTCGCGGCGGTCGCGATCGGCGGCTCCGTGATGCTCATCCGCTACCTGCGCTCGCGCCGTGTCGAGGACAGCTCGGACATCGAGCGCGGCGACGACCTGACCGGCGGCATCGGCGTGCGCTCCAGCGAGACGTCGCGCAGCTCCGCCGACTTCCGCAACTCGTTCTGAGCTACCCCGGGGCTGGGTCCCGGACTGGCTACCGGGGCTGGCTACCGGGGCTGGCTACCCGGCCACGCTCGGCTGGGCAGCCGCGGTCGCGCGCCCACCGAGCTTGCTCAGGTTCACCGACACGAGCTTGGACACTCCCGGCTCCTGCATCGTGACGCCGTACAGGTTATCGGCCGCCTCCATCGTGCGCTTGTTGTGCGTGATCACGATGAACTGCGAGCGGTCGGTCATCTCGCGGACCAGCTCGTTGTAGCGGTCGACGTTGGCCTCGTCGAGCGGGGCATCGACCTCGTCGAGGATGCAGAACGGCGACGGCTTGATCAGGAAGATCGAGAACACCAGCGCGACCGCGGTCAGCGCCTTCTCGCCGCCCGAGAGCTGCTCGACCGTGGAGTTCTTCTTGCCGGGCGGCTGCGCCATGATCTCGACCCCGGCATCGAGCAGATCGACGTCGTCACCGCCCGATAGCGACAGCGCCGCCTGGCCGCCGCGGAACAGCCGAGGGAACACCTCCTTGAACGTGGTGTTGACCGCGGTGAACGTGTCGCGGAACAGCTTGCGGCTGGTCTTGTTGATCTTGTCGATCGCACGCTGTAGCTGATCGACCGCGCGCTCGAGATCGGTCTTCTGCGCCGACAGGAACTCGAACCGCTGGTTGACCTCGGCGTACTCGTCGATCGCGGTCAGGTTGATGTCGGTCCCCATCCGGTCGATCAGCTCGCGCAGCTCGCCGAGCCGGTCGTCGTCGATCTGGGTGATCTGCGGGCGCAGGTGGTAATCGTGAAGGATCGCACGGACCTCGAGCTGGTAGCGCTCGGCGATGTGGTCCTCCACCACCTGGCGGGTCATCTGGATCTGGCCGGCGCGGAGCTCGAGCTGGCCGACCTCGCGCGCGAGTTGGTCGGCCTTGCCGCGCAGCTCGCGCGCCGCGAGCTCGACCTCGGTCAGCGCCGTGAGCCGGGTATCGTAGCCGCGGCGGCCGTCGTCGAGCGCGGCGACCTGGGTGTCGCGCTCGCTGCGCAACACGGCGAGCTCGGCCGCGAGCTGGTCGCAGCCGTCGCGCAGCGCGTGCGACCGGCGCAGCGCCTCATCGATCTCACCGCCGAGCCGCGCGGCGCGGGCCGCGAGGTCGCCGTCCATCGCCGCGAGCCGCAGCGCCGCGGCCTCGGCCGCCGCGCGCTTCTCGCCGAGCTGCGCCGCCCGGATCTTGGCCTCGGTCAGGACCTTCGCGAGGTCCTCGAGCCGGTCGCGGTGCGACGTGACCGCGGACAGGTGGTCGAGCTGCGCGCGCTCAAGCTCGGCGATCCGATCCTGCGCGTGCGCCCGGCGCTCGCGGGTCGAGGCGTCGTCACCCGTGATCGTCCGGAGCCGGTCGTCGAGCTCGTGCTGCTCGCTCGCGAGCTGGCCGAGCCGGTCGCGGTGGCGCTCGAGGTCGTGGCGGATCCGCGCCTCGTCCTTCTCGTGGCCCATGATCGCGACCTCGCCCTCGTGGACCTGGATCCGCACGCCGTCGAGCGCCTTGGTGACCTGCTTGAGCTCGGTCTTCGCGGTGACCAGGCGCGCGGTGGCCTCGGCCAGGTCGTGCTCGAGCGTGCCCACGATGTCCTCGAGGTCGCGGATCTCGCGCTTCTGCGCCAGCACGCCGGCGCCCTGCGCATCGCGCGAGCCGCCGGCGACGATGCCGTCGCCCTCGATCACGTCGCCGTCCAGCGTGACCAGGCGATCGGTCACCCCGTGGCGATGGAGCTGGAGCGCGCGGCCGAGGTCGTCGACCACCACGGTCGCGCCGAGCAGACGCTTGCCCACCGACTCGTAGCCATCGGCAAAGCCGACGAGGTCCACCATCCGGCCGAGCACGCCCTCGCCGCCGATCGCCGCGTGCGCCGCGATCAACTGGGTGCGGTCATCGACCTCGATCGCGCCGCGGCCGCGGCGGTCCACCGCCGGGCTGGGCACACCGTCCGAGACGGCGTCGTCGAGGTGCTCGGCCGGCCCGGCGCTCGGCGCTGCCGCCGGAGGCCGGTCCCAGGCCGGCGACATCCAGCTCGCCGCGCCGCCCTCGCCTTCGAACGCCGGCTCGATCGGCCCCCACGCCAGATCGGTCGCCGCATCGGTCGCCAGATCGGTCGCCGCATCGGTCGCCGCATCGGTCGCCGCATCGGGCTCGCTCGCGGGCTCGCTCGCGGGCTCGCCGGCCGCCGCCCCGAAGCCCGGCGTGCTCGGCGTGGCCGCCGTGGCCTCGCCGCCCTCCGCTCCTGCAAAGCGCGGCGCCCCGGCGAGGTCGCGGTCCGCGCTCGGCGCGGTGCGCACCGGCGCGGCCATCGGCACGAACGCGCTGCGGCCGCCGCCGCCCTGCTTGAGGAAGCCGACCGCCGCCAGGCCGACCTCGGGATCGCTGACCAGCACGCCGCCGAGCCGGTCGCCGAGCACGGCCTCGACCGCGATCTCGAGCAACTCGGGCGCGCGGACGACGTCGGCGACCACGCCATGGATCGCCGCCGCGTCGGACCCGGCCTCGACGATCTCGTCGGCGCGCTGCATCACCGCCCGCGTGCCGCGCTGGAAGCCCTCGTAGCGGTCCTGGATCTCGCGCAGCGAGGTCAGCCGCGAGTTCCGGCGGTGCAGCTCGGTGCGCAGGGTCTCGACCTCGGCCTCGCCGCGCGCGACCTCGTCGCCCAGCAGCTCCTTGCGGGCCGCGAAGCCCTCGCTCTGATTGCCGAGGTCGAGCCGGGTCTGGCGCAGCTGGGCCAGCGCACCGTCGACCCGGCGACCCTCGCGCTCGAGCTCGCGCACGCGATCGGCCTGCTGCTCGGTCTCGGCGAGCACGCGCTCGAGCCGGCGGCTGGCCTCGTCGCGCCGGCGCGCGAGCGCCTCGAGCTGGGCATCGGCGGTCGCGATCTCGGTGCGGCGGGTCGCGAGCTCGAGGCGCGCCCGGTCGAGCTCGCCCTGGGCGTTGGCCAGCATCTGCCGCGCCTCGCCCGCCGCCGCGTCGCGGGTGCAGACCTCGGCGGCCTCGCGCGCGACCTCGGCCTCGAGCGCGCCGAGCTCGTCGTGCCGGGCCGCGAGCTCCTCGGCGCCGCGGGCCCGCTGCCCGGCGATATCCTCGATCTCGCCGCGCGCGCCGGCGATCCTGCCGTCGAGCTCCTCGGCCTCGCGGCGCTCGAACCCGATCTTGCTCTCCCCGAGCCGGATCCGGTTGTCGAGCTCGTAGACCAGCTCCTGCACGCCGACCAGGCGGCGCTCCTCGAGCGCGAGCTCGGCGCGCTCGGCGATGACGTGCGCGTCCCGGGCGCTCCACGCCGTGCGCGCGTCATCGAGCTCGCCGCGGGCCTCGCCGAGCCGGCCGGTGACGAGCTGGTCCTCCCCGGCGAGCTCGAGCCAGCGGTGCGCCGCCTTCCACAGCTCGATGTCGCGCATCTCGGCCTTGTACTTGCGGTAACGCTCGGCCTTCTGGGCCTGGCGCCGCAGCGTGCCCATGCGCTTGTCGAGCTCGGCGACGATGTCGGACACGCGCATCAGGTTCTGGCGGGTCTGGTCGAGCTTCTTCTCCGCCGCCTTCTTCTTGGCCTTGAACTTGGTGATGCCGGCCGCCTCCTCGATGATCGCCCGCCGGTCCTGCGGCCGCGAGCTGACGATCTGGCCGATCCGGCCCTGCTCGATGATCGCGTATGCCTTGGTGCCGACGCCGGTGCCGAGGAAGAAGTCCGTGATGTCGCGCAGCCGGCACGGCGTCTTGTTGATGAAGTACTGCGACGTGCCGTCGCGGTACAACCGGCGCGTGATCGTGACCTCGGTGTAGTGGCCGAAGTGGATCGCCGGCGGACGATCCGCGAGCACCTGCGCTGCCTCGTCGAGCGGCGACGCGATCGGGTTGCCCTCGGCGTCGACCCACACGCCGGTCGTTGCCGGCATGCCCGCGGCGTCGCCCGACTCCGCCGGGGATGCCGCGGCCGGCTCACCGCCGCCGGCCACGCCGGGCGCACCGCCGGTATCGCTGCCCAGCAGGCCGGGCTCGCCGGGTGCGGGCGTCGCGGGCGTCGCGGCCACCGCGTTGCCGGCCTGGCCGCCGGCGGTCCCGGCCTCGCCGCCGTCGGGACCGGCGTCGCCGGAATCCGCGGCGTCAGGATCCGGCGCGAGCTGGTCGAGCGCGCGCTCGGTCTCGGCCTCCTCGCTGTGCCGGGCCATCTCCAGCGCCTCGTGCGAGAACCCGACGTCGTCGAACGTCAGCGACACCTCGGCCATCGGCGCCGGTCCGCGCGTCTCGCTGCCGGCGAAGATCACGTCCTCCATCGCCTTGCCGCGCAGGTGCTTGGCGCTCTGCTCGCCCATGCACCACCGGATCGCGTCGACGATGTTGCTCTTGCCGCAACCGTTCGGCCCGACGACCCCGGTGATCGACTCGCCGATCTGGACCACTGCTCGGTCGCAGAACGACTTGAAGCCGATGATTTCGACCCGCTTGATTCGCATGATGCTCCAGCTACGTGGACCCTCGGGGGCGCACGCAGGGTGGATCGACCCTATGACATCCGGGACGACTGAACCTGATCCGTAGCTGACGCAACCGAGGACGACAACGACGATGGCGACGGCAGCGTGCTATGACCTCGGCGTGTGGCGAAGCGCGCTCGTCATCCTCGGTTTGCTCGTGGCGACCGCCGCGGCAGCGCCTCCGCGGGTCGAGATCCGCGCGCAGACCAAGCTCGTGCTCGATCGCGTCCGGCTGGTCGGCGATGATCTGGCCGAGGTCGGCGGCCAGCTGATCGACGGCCTGACCGGCGAGGGCATCAGTGGCCAGCCGGTCACGATCCGGATCGGCGACGCGACCGAGACCCGGACCACCGATCGCGACGGCCACTTCCTCGCCCGGCTCGCAGTACCGCCCGGTCCGCAGCCGGTCGAGCTCGCGTTTCGCGGCGGCCGCCGGCTGAGCGCGACGCAGCTGAGCCAGGTCACCGATCCGGCGCGCGCCCAGGTCGGCCTCACGATCGACGTCGAGGACGCGCCCGGCGGCCTCAAGGTCATCGTGCGCGCGACCGCCGACGATCAGCCGACCCAGCTCGCCGTCGCGCTGTCGATCGCAGCGCCCGGCACGGCGCCCAGCGGTCCGTCCGGCACCCCGGCGTTCACCTCGCTCGCCCAGGTCGCGAGCGGCACGCCTTACCTCCTGACCCGCAAGGCCGCGGGCGGCGCCGGCACGCGCCGGCTCCGCGCCGAGTTCGCCGGCGATGACACCCGCCAGGCCGCGAAGGCCGAGAAGTCCGTCGAGCTGACCGCCGCGTCAACCACGACGCTGGCGCTGAGCGCGAACCGGATCGCGTACGAGGATGACCTCGGCGTCACCGGCAAGGTGGCCGACGAGGATGGCCGCCCGATCCCGCGCGCTGCGGTGACCCTGACCGCGGCCGAGCGCCGCCTCGCCCAGGGCGCGACCGCCGAGGACGGCAGCTACCACTTCCGGGTCGAGGGCGAGATCCTCGGACAGGGCCAATGGGGCCTGGTGGTCCAGGCCGATCCGGGCACCCCGGCGATCCGTCCGAGCCGGTCGGCGCCCGAGGTCGTCCGGGTCTCGGCGCCGCAGCCGGTGCCGGTGTCCTACACGATCGCCGCGTTCCTCGCGACGGCGTGCGCCGCGGGCGGGTTCTTCGCCGCACGGGCTCGGCCGTGGCAACGGTTGCGCCGCCCGGCTCCGCCCGCGGAGGTCGCCGCCAGCCACGTCCACGACGAGCCGGTCGACGGCGGGCTCGTGGTCGCCAAGCCCGGCCTGGTCTCGACGCTGCGCCGCGCGAGCGACGACGGCTTCTCCGGCGTGGTGCGCGACACGGTGCGCGGCCGTCCGGTCGGCGATGCGCAGGTCAAGCTCCGGCTCGAGCCGCTGGAGCGCGCGGTGACCACCGGCGGCGACGGCGGGTTCACGTTCGAGGCGCTCGCGGCGGGCGAGTGGCGCGCCGAGGTCGCGGCGCCCGGGCACGTCACCGAGAGCTTCGTGGTCTCGATCCCTCACCGAGGCGAGCTCCGCGGCGTCCGGGTCGATCTGGTCCCGGTCCGGGAGCGGGTGTTCCAGCTCTATCGCCGCGCGGCCGAGCCGATCCTGCCCGAGCCCCGGCTCTGGGGCGTGTGGTCGCCGCGTCAGATCGTCGACCACGTCCGCAGCAAGCGGCCGACGCCCGCGCTCGCCGAGCTGACCAGCTTCGTCGAAGAGATCTACTTCTCGCCGCGGCTCGCCGACGAGACCGTGCTGCCGGCGGCCTCCGAGCAGGTCGACCGCGCGATCCGCGAGCGCGCGAGCGCCGCAAATTAGCCCGGCGTAGGCTATAAGCCGGCCATGCCCACCGAGCTACTCGAGCTCGCCATCGCGATCGTCGTCATCGCGCTCATCCTGATCGTGCTCCGGCGCGCGTCGAACCGCTCGCGGGCGCGTGCCCCGCAGAGCGCCCGCGATCGGCTCGGCATCGCCGAGGCCGAGGCCGAGGGCAAGCCGAGGCGCCAGCGCCGCCGGCCCCGCCCCGGCGAGGCCGCCGAGGCCGCCGAGGCCGAGCCCGCCGAGCCGGCGCGCCCCACCGAGCCTGCCGAGCCGGTCGCGGACCCCGAGGCCCGCGAGGCCTACAAGGCCGGCCTGGCCAAGACCCGCGGTGGCTTCGTCGCCCGGCTCGGCAAGCTGTTCGGCAAGAAGAAGTTCGACGCCCAGACGCTCGAGGAGCTCGAGGAGGTCCTGTTCACCGCCGACATCGGTCCGCGCGCCGCCGACCGGCTATTCCAGGCGGTCAAGTCCGGGCTGTCGCGCGACGAGCTCGACGACACCTCCCGGATCTGGGCGCAGATCCGCCGGACCTCGCACGACATCATCTCGGTCGATGCCCCGCCGGTCGACATGTCCGGCAAGCGGCCGTTCGTGCTGCTCGTGCTCGGCGTCAACGGCGTCGGCAAGACCACGACAATCGGCAAGCTCGCGCAGAAGTGGCGGCTCGACGGCAAGAAGGTCCTGCTCGCGGCCGGCGACACCTACCGCGCCGCCGCGACCGAGCAGCTCGAGGTCTGGGCCGACCGCGCGGGCGTGCCGATCGTCCGAGGCAAGCCGAACGGCGATCCATCGTCGGTGATCTTCGACGCGATCAAGAAGGGCGTCGACGAGGGCTTCGACATCGTGATCTGCGACACGGCCGGCCGCCTGCACTCCAACGCCGGGCTGATGGACGAGCTCAAGAAGCTGCGCCGCGTGGCCGACAAGGCGACGCCCGGCGCGCCGCACGAGACCTGGATGGTGCTCGACGCCACCACCGGCCAGAACGCGATCTCGCAGGCCAAGACGTTCAAGGCCGACATGGAGATCACCGGCATCGTGCTCACCAAGCTCGACGGCTCGTCCAAGGGCGGCGTGGTGCTGGGCATTTGTGACGAGCTGAAGGTGCCGGTGCGATTCGTCGGTGTGGGCGAGAAGATTGGAGATCTGCGTCCGTTCGACCCCGCTGCGTTCGTCGAGGCGCTGTACAGCGACGCCGGCGCATCAGAGAGCGCGTAGCGCGCAACGTGCACGGTCCTTGCGCTGTCTCCAATCCTGCGCCGTTCGCTTGAGCGCGCAAAAAGGCACGTGTTATGAATATCCTACGAATGCGGGCACATCGTAGATCCACCTTGTTGATCGCGGTTGTTGCTGCGATGACCGGCACCGCACTCGCGCAATCCAGGGGCAAGAGGCCGCCCCCGAAGGCGCCCGCCAAGGGTGCGGCGCCTGCCAAGACGCCGGCGCCTGCCAAGACGCCGGCGCCCGCGGCCAAGGGCAGCGGCGACGACGAGATCGAGATGAACCCCGACGACACCGGCGGCAAGAAGGCCGGCTCGGGCGCGGGTTCGGGCGACGTCAATCCCGACGAGATCGACATGAGCGAGCCGGAGAAGCCGGGCGATCTCAAGGCCGACCTCAACATCGCGGAGCCAGGCTCGGACGCGGTCCGCGCAGGGCCGGTCAAGAAGACCCCGCTGTCGTGGCAGGACATCGTGGTCGTGATCCGCAAGCCGTTCCTCAAGGTCCGGCGCACCGAGCTCCTGCCGTTCGTCGGCACGACGATGAACGACAACATGATCCGGCACTACACCGCCGGCGCCGAGCTCGCCTACTACCTGACCGACGTGCTCGCGGTCGGCGTCGAGGCGCAGTACTACACCCACTCGTTCCGCGAGCCCTACGATCTCGTCCCGCGCCAGGCGCGGCGGCTGCCGGCGATCAACCAGTACAAGTGGAGCGCCGCGCTCGACTTCCACTACGTCCCGGTCTACGGAAAGTTCGCAATCCTCGATCACAACCTGGTCACCTGGGAGTCGTTCTTCACCGCCGGGATCGGCGCGGGGCAGAGCGAGGTGATCCCGCGCGACCGCAAGTTCCCGGGGTTCTCGAACCTGCTGATCATGCCCAACGTCGGGGCCTCGATGCGGTTCTTCCTGTCCAAGTGGCTGACCGTCACCCTGGGGATCCGCGACTACGTGTTCTACGACCACTTCGAGCCGCGCAACCGCTCGGAGATGATGTTCCCGACAGAGGCCGACGCGAAGACCCACGCCGAAGGTTCGCTGATCAACAACGTGATGTTCCAGATCGGCGTCAGCTTCTGGCTGCCGACGAGCTTCGAGTACACCACCTTCCGCTGAGGGCCATGCCATGAAGACGCACTCCCTGTTGGCCGCGGTGGTCGTGGTCGCGGTGTCCGGCAGCGCGCACGCCGAGCGCCGGCAGAACAGCCTCGCCGCCGATGTCGCCGTCCGCCATCGCCGCCTGCTGGTCAAGAACCGCTTCGAGCTCGCACCGCTGTTCGAGTCGACGATCAACGCCGACTTCCGCCACATCCTCGGCGTGGGCGCCAAGCTCGAGTACCACCTGGGCGACAAGCTCTCGATCGGCTTGATCGGTGTGGGCTCGACCTCGCTGACCACCAAGCTGGTCGACAAGATCGTCCCGACCTTCGATACCCAGGACGTGAAGCAGATGAAGCTCGCGGCGCTGCGGGCCCAGAACCCCAGCGCCGTGATCCGCGAGCCGAGCCAGGACGAGTTCGTGGATCGGCTCAACACGATGCCGTTCCACGGCGCCGCGTACCTCAGCCTGACGCCGTGGTACGGCAAGCTGGCGGCGTTCAGCCAGGCCTACGTCGCGTTCGACTTCTACTTCCAGGCCGGCGTCGCGTTCGCCCAGCTCAACTCGAGCTGCCCGAGCACGGTCTGTAGCGATCGGTTTCCCGGCCAGTCGCGCCCCGGCATGGGCAACGAGACCCTGCCGCCCGACCTCGACCCCAACAACGATCCCCCGCTCAACAACGGCGGCCGGGTCGGGCTCTACCTCGGCGGCGGGATCCACGTGTTCTTCAACGATTTTCTCGCGCTGGACATGACGGTGCGCGACTACGCGTTCACCGACAACCCGTCGGGCGCCGACTTCAACGCCGACCTGTTCGTGTCCGACGCCGACAACCGCTTCCTCCACCACCTGTTCTTCGGCGTCGGGATCTCCGTGATGCTCCCGACCACCGTGAAGCGCACGCCCTGACGCTGCGCGGCTGGGTCCGACAGACCACCGGCAACCGACCTGCGGCCTGCCAACCAGGTTGGCAGTGGACCGCGTTATCTACGCGATCCTGCGTGGCACCGGCTGGACCGCCGCTTGCTCTTCCCAGGGCCCGGATGCGTCGTTCCTCGCTTGCCATTGTCGGTGTCACGAGCCTCCTGGCGGGCCTGCTCGCCACCGGCTGCATCACGCCGTCGATCCCGATCCCGCCCCCGGATCCGGGCCTGATGACGTTCACGCTCGCGGGCGATGGCGCCAATACCACGGCGACCTTCAGCTACCCGGCGAACGCGAACTACCGCGACTCGATCGTCTACGTCTACAACCACGACCGCGGCCTGGGCGTCATCGAAGCGGCGCGCGGCGACGGCAGCGTCGGACCGACGCAGCCGGTCAAGGCAGCGATCGGAGAGCAGATCGTCGTCACCTTCCAGCGCGAGGATCTGACCGCCTCGACCTGCATCCGCCTGCGCAACGGCACGCAGTCGTCGACCGACTACTGCACGTTGTAGCGCCGTGAGCGCGGCCGCTCGGTCACCACTGCGGCGGCCGCTCGGTCACCGCTGGCGCGGGCCGCTCAGTACGTGATCGTCGGCCAGGGGATGAGCGTCGGCTGGAACGTCAGCAGCTCGCCCTGGCGCTCGACGATCAGGGTCGGCGTGGAGCCCGGATGCGAGCTGAAGACCCGCTCCTGCAGCTCGCTGCCGGAGTCGAGCCGGAGGCGGTTGTACGACAGGATGTGGTCACCCGGCTTGAGGTCGACGGCCTCGGCGGGAGTCCCCGCGATGACGCTGTCGACATCGGCGAAGCCGTCGTGGAACACGTAGCGAATGCCGAGGAATCCGTGATCCGGACGGACCTCGGCCTGCGGCGCAAGCTGCGCATCGCGGTACGGACACCCGCGCGACGACATGCTGTCGGCGACCTGCATCGCCATCAGCGTCGTCGCGAGCGCCAGCCCCGAGGCCACGCCTGCCATCGTGCAGACAATCGCTACCGTGCCCAGTCCGCGGCTTCGCTCGTTCGGCAGCAGCGCTTCCCGCCGAAGAACGGGAGCAACAATCTCGGGCATCTCGTCAGACATCTCGATTCCCTCGCTTTCGGTCAAGTTCTCGACCCCATCGTATGGGTCGCTTCGGCCGTGCCTGCGTCGAGTATAGGGGGGCCGCTCCAACATGACCACGATGAAATGCGCGGAGCCCACGTGATCGTGAACCCGCGCACGCAAAAGTGCGACGAGGGTCCGTGATAGATTCTGGCACACCGGTGAACACGTCCACCGTTCGACGCAAGCGCCGATGGCTCGTCGTCGTCGGTGTGGGGGTGGTGCTCGCCGCGAGCGCAGCGTTCGGCCTCCTGCGCCTCAAGTTCGACGGCCCCGACCTCGGCGACAACATCGCGTCGATCCTCAACAAGCGGATGCGCGGGCGGGTCGAGATCGGCTCGATCGAGTGGTCGACGGCGTCGCTGCAGAAAATCCTGACCGGCGGCTGGGTCCCGGTGACCATCCGTGATGTTCGGGTGTGGGACGACTGCGCACTGAGCGCGGCGGTATCCGGAGACGAGAGCGACGCGCTCCGCACCGGCGACCCCAACGAAGACTGTACGCCGGATGACAGGCCGGATCCGGATCCACGCTCGCACCGCAAGCCGCGCAAGCTGCTGCTGCGCACCGACCTGGTCACGGTGGAGATCGACATCCACGCCGTGATGTTCGGCCACCACGACTTCGTGTTCCGCAACCTGTGGGTCCACGGCGGCGAGGCGCTGCTCGAGCAGACCCGCGAGCCGTACCCGCTCCATGCCTACGACCGCACGATCGTGAGCATCGTGACGGCGTTCTATCCGCGCATGACCGCGGGGTTTCGCGCCGGGATCTACGCCGACGCGCCGCCGCCGATCTTCGATCTGCGCGACATCCACATCGCGGGGCTGAACCTCACGCTGCACATGCAGCCGTACTCGATGTCGAGCCCGACCCAGGCCGGGTACGCGTTCACCGCGCGGCTCGAGGGCGTCGACGCCGATGCCGGCGCCGATCCCGCGAACAACTCGTACCTCTACATGGATCCGACCGACCCGTTGGTCGCCAAGTTCTACGTCCGGCTCGGCGTCGCCGCGAAGCGCGGCACGGTGCGGATCCTGGACGAGGGTCCGCGCGCCACGTTCCGGCTGCCGGCGCGCGGCGCGATCGGCGGCGGGGGCTCGGCCGAGTCCTATCCGCCCGGCGGGCGCAACGCGAAGTACCAGCTCGAGCTCGCCGACATCCGGCTCGGCCGCCTCGCCCAGCTGCCGGCGGACTGGGCGCGCCACGACTTCGTCGCCAAGACGCTCGAGCTCGAGCTCGCCGCCCGCACCCTGCCCTGCCCCACGCTCGCCGCGCCCGCCCCCGATCCGCGCGACGGCGCCGAGCTCCACCTCGCCGGCGAGCTGTTCAACTACTGGGACCGGCCCTACGACGGCGCCTGGAACCTCCGGCTCGACGGCAAGAACATGGGCCCGACGATCCGGTCGTGCATCAAGTCGACGATCGGCGGCGATCACCTCGACGGCACGATCTCGCTGACCGGGCCGTTCGTCGCGCAGCCCGCGGTCGGGCTCGACCTGACCGGCGTCGACTTCGACATCCCGCTGGGCAAGACCGAGGAGCCGCTGCGGCTCACCCTCGCCGAGCTCCACGGCAAGATCGACCTGGTCAACGAGGAGGGCTACATCGAGAAGACCAAGGCCCTGGTCCGCGGCGGCAAGGAGCCGGGCGAGATCGAGCTGTCGGCCACGTTCGGCTTGAAGCCGGTGTACACCAACGCGCAGGTCGAGATCGTCAAGGCGATCGACGTCGGGCGGTTCCTGCCCCAGAAGATCGCGACCTCGGTCGGGCGGTTCCTGCAGGGCCGGCTGCGCGCGATCGGCGACGTCGAGGAGGGCTTCGAGCTCAGCGACTTCGATCTCGCGCTGGGCGCGACCGAGCGCGAGAAGGCGCTCCGCGTCCACCACGGCCGGCTGTTCACCCGCGACAACTTCGGCTCGATCCGGATCGAGAAGCTCTACGTCGACGCCGGCAAGAGCCACGCGGTCCTCGACGGCAAGGTCGACATCGCCGGCAACGACATGCGGATCGTGATCGACGGCGAGTTCCCCGATGTCGACGTCTGGCTCGCGCGGTTCAAGCTGCCGGCGCTGTTCAAGAGCGCGGGCGGCGGCCAGATCGTGATCCAGGGGCCGCTGACCCGGCCGACGATCCGGGTCGACACCACGCTCGCCGGCGTGCCGTGCGTCGATCAGCTGCGGCTCGAGAACCTGGTCTACGAGGGCAACACGGTCGACATCCACAACATGAGCTCGCCCGGGCTCGGGGGCCAGCTGTCCGGCAGCGGCCGGATCAGGGTCGGCGGCGCCGCACCGGTGATCGAGCGGCTCGACCTCACCGGCGCCCGGCTCGACGCCAGCAAGCTGTGCGGGCTCAAGGGCCTCGCGAAGGGCACGATCGACGAGCTCGACGTCCACCTCCACGGCGACGTCGACCCGCGGCGCAGCGCGCTCGAGTGGCTCGGCCTGGGCCAGATCTACGCGCGCGCCGACCGCCTGACCGTGCTCGACGACCGTTACGCGGGGATCGCGGCGTGCGTCAACCGCCGCGACGACGCGCGCTGCCGGGCCAGGCCCGAGTCCGCCGGCGCCGCCGACCTCAAGGCGTGCGACGACGGCAAGCGCGCCGCGGCGGCCGGCGCGAACGGGTTCTGCCTGGTCGCGTCGGCGACCCGCGACGCCGGCGGGACGCTCGACGCGACGGTCGCCAACCTGCCCGCGGTCCGGTCGAGCCCGCGCAGCATCGCGCCGCCGCACCTGGCCGGCGTGGTGTCGCTCGCCAACCTGCCGCTCGCGCTGATCGATCAGCTGCGCGGCAAGCCGGGCGCGCGCGCGGTCGGCGGCCTGGCGTCGATCGCGCTCCACCTCCAGGGCTCGCCGGCGGCGCCCCAGGCGATCGCGGCCGACGACGCGGTCCAGATCGTACGCGGCTGGCTGTCCAGCGGCTTCGTCGGCGACGCCCACCTCGCGGTCGAGCCCACCACGGTCGCCGGCATCCCCGGCCTCAAGTTCCACGGCTCGGCGCTGGCCGGCCGGCTCGCGATCACCGCCTCGGTCGGCACCGCCGCGCCCTATCCGGTCGAGCTGTCGATCACCGGACGGCGGATCGAGGTCGACCCGTACCTCGATCTCCAGGCGCTGCTCAAGCTGCCCGATCCGGTCCAGGCCTGGGCCTCGGGCACGGTGTCGCTGCGCACCGAGCTCGCCCCGGCCCGGCCGATCGAGCCCGACGTGTGGGTCGAGCTCACCGAGCTGACCGTGCAGGTCGACCACCTCGCCGGGGACGGCCGGATCACGCCGCTGATCGTGCGGGTCAAGGATCAGAGCTCGAACCAGCGCGCGGCGATGTCGGTGCACGTCACGCCGTCGGCGCTCGAGCTCGCGTGCCGCGATCCGCGGGCGACCGGCGGCCGCAGCGAGTGCTCGACCGTGCTCGAGACCCCGGCGGGCGACATCGTGGTCAGCGGCCATGCGACCCGGCGCTCGGTCGAGATCGTCGCGCGCGGCGACCTCGATCTCGGCAAGCTCCGCCCGCTGCTCGATCAGCGGTTCGATTACGTCGCCGGCAACGTCCGGCTCGCCGCCCAGCTGACCGGCGACTTCGACCGGCCGGCGTTCCAGGCCGAGATCGATCTCGATCCCGACCAGATCTGGCAACGCAACGAGACCGAGCGCCAGGCCCGGCGCGACGCGATCGCCGCGCACCGCGCCGCCCCCGCCGGCAAGCCGGTGGCCGGCGAGAATCCCGTGATGCTGCGACCGATCGGCAGCGACACCGTGCTGACCGCGCCGCACGGCCTGATCAAGCTCGCCAACGGCACGGTCGGCTTCACCGACGTGGTGCTCCAGATCAAGGATGATCGCCACGTCGACGACCAGGGCGACCTCCGGATCGGCGGCACGATCGCGCTCGACGGCACCCAGCCGGTGAGCTGGTCGGTGCTGCTGTCCGGCCGGCTCGCCGGCAAGATGCTGCAGGTCGCGCTGCCCAGCGTGGTCGCGCAGGCCGACGGGCTGATCGACATCGACGGCCAGCTCGTGCTGTCGGGCACCGGGCCGCGGCCGGCGCTGTCGGGCACGCTGGTGTTCGACCGGTTCTCGATCATCCCGCGCGGCGTGCGCCGCGAGCTGACGTTCCGCAGCGGCAGCATCGAGCTCGGCACCGAGACCGCGGGCGACCACCGGACCTACACGCTCGACATCGCCGACGTCGGCGGCACGCTCGATGACGGCCAGCTGTCGAACATCCACGGCCTGCTGCGGATCCGCGACGGCGACCTGGTCCAGGCGGCGCTCGGGCTCGACGCCAACAGCGTTCCGTTCCGGATCCCGCAGACCCTGGATCTCGTGGTCTCGGCGCGCGACGTCTGGCTGACGCTCGACGCGCCCGGCGCCAACTGGCGGGTCTACGGCACGGTCACGGTGGTCGATGGCGCCTACCTGCGCAACTTCGAGCTCACCGACCGGATCCAGGCGATCGGCGTCAACAGCGCACCGAGCAAGCCGTTCTGGGAGGAGTACCCGACGCTGGGCTCGGCCGAGCTCCACCTGAACCTCGTGGTCCAGCTGTTCGCCGTGCGCAACAACATCGCGAACATCGAGTTCCGCAGCGACAGCATGCCGATCAACGGCACGCCGCGCGATCCGCGGCTGTCCGGGCAGATCCGGGTCACCCACGGCGAGTTCCGGATCCCGGGCACGCGCGCCTCGTTCATCCGGACCAGCGGCTCGGTCGACTTCGCCGAGAACCAGCCCGCCAACAACCCCGAGCTCCACGTCCAGAGCGACGCCGACTACCGCGACCTGTCGGGGCAGGACCACGTGATCACCGCGACGATCGCCGGCACGCTGGCGCAGCCGACCTGGGACCTCAAGACCTCGACCGGCTACAACAAGTCGCAGACCCTGTCGCTCCTGGTGCTCGGCAGAAACCAGGAGCAGCTGCGGCGTTCGCTCGGCGACCAGAGCCTGGGCACCGATCCGACCCGGGTCGATCCCACGACCAACCCGAGCCAGGGCTTCGCCGATCAGATCGTCAAGGACCTCGCCGGCGACTGGGTCTCGGACCTGCTCGGCAGCTCGCTGACCAAGCTGACCGGGCTCGACGTGCTGCGGATCGAGATCGGCTTCGGCTCGATCGGGTTTCACCTCGAGAAGAAGATGCTGGAGAACGCCAAGCTGCTCGGCGACGCCGAACAGACGATCCGCGGAACCACCATCAAGGGCCGGGCCGAGCTAAAAACCCCGTTCGTGATCAGCCTGCAGGCCGGCTATCTGAACCAGAACTACTACGACCCGGCCGAGCAGGACATCGAGGACTACAACGTCAAGCTGGTCTATCGCGTGTTCATCCCGTGACCCGCCACGCGTTCCTCCGCTGTGCCGCCCTGGCGATCGCCGTGACCCTCGGCGTGGCCCTCGGCGTGGTCGGCGCCTCCCCGGCCCCGGCCGCGGCCCAGCCCCCGGAGACGCCGGACGCGGTGCCGCCGCCGATCGCCCAGACCGCGACCTGCGTCAAGCGCGACCGGCCGGCTGCGGCCGCGGCATCGGGGCTCGGCGCCCCGCCGGTGACCTGGAACGACTTCGAGATCGAGGGCCCGATCGACGGCGAGCTCCGGGATCCACCCGACACGGTGCGCACGCTGTTCACGCCGGTGATGACCCGGCGGACGTCGCTGACCGAGGACGCGCGCGCCGACGTGGTCGCGACCGCCACCCGGTTCGGCTACCACGTCGTCGGGCTCGGCACGCGCGAGTCGCCGCGCGGCACCCACGCGGTGCTCCAGCTCGCACCGCTGCCGCTGGTCCGCAGGGTCGACATCGACATCAAGCAGTCGCCGTTCGCGACCCTGCTCGACGATCAGGTCCGGCGCCGGATGCGGATCCGCACCGGCACCTACCTGCCGTGGAAGCCCGACGAGCGCAAGTGCGAGCTCGACGAGGAGCAGGCCCACATCGCCGACTACCTGCACTTCGACGAGGGCTACTTCGACGCCCGGGTCGAGCACCACGAGACCGTGCGCGATCACGGCCTCGAGATCACGATCCGGATCGAGCTCGGCGACGAGTACAAGACCGGCCTGGTCCGGGTCGCCAGCCCCGAGCTCCTGGCCCAGACCACGATCGACCTGCGCACCGTGGTCCAGCAGTTCCAGCACGACACCTGCCTGTTCTGCTTCGGCGCGTCGCGGTTCACCCGCGCCCGCCACCTCGAAGACATCCAGCGCGTGGTCGAGCTGTTCCAGCGCGTGGGCTACCCGGCGGTCCGGGTCCACACCAGCTTCGAGCAGGATCCGAGGTCGGCGTTCAACCGCCGGACCCACGCGGTCGACTTCACGGTGTCGATCGACCCGCGGCGCCGGCTCGATCTCGCGTTCCTCGGCGCCGACGATTCGGTGACCGAGGTCCAGCTCCGCGAGCAGCTGACGTTCAGCGCCGCCGCGAGCTCGGACGACGTCGAGGCCTCCAACTCCGCGCGGTCGATCGTCCAGTACCTGCAGAGCCGGGGCTGGTTCGACACCCACGTCACCTGGGTGCGCGACCGCAACCAGAACCCGCCATTCGACAAGATCACGTTCCAGATCGACCGCGGCCGGCAGCGCCCGGTCCGGTCGATCTCGTTCACCGGCAACCACGCGTTCACGTCGGGCCGGCTCGAGGAGGTGATCGGCACCACCCAGGAGAACCTGACCACCAGCCTGTTCGGCGGCAACACCAACGCCACCACGGCGCAGCTGACCGCCGACGTCGACCGGATCGCGCGGTTCTACCGCAGCGCCGGCTACCGCGACGCCCGGGTCAATGTCGTCGCCGCGACCGATCCGGCGGCGCTCGGCAGCGCGGCGCTGACCGCGGCGCTGTCGTCGCTCGATCGCGGCGACGGGCTCTACGTGCGCTACGAGATCGAAGAGGGCGAGCCGACGATGCTGACCGGGGTCGAGGTCGCGGTCGCCGGCGGCGACACCGTGATCCACAGCCCCGAGCAGCGCGCGCTGTGCACGACGGTCCTGGCCGATCTGGCCGAGCTGTACGGCATCGCCGCGCTCACTCCGGCCGCGCCCGAGCGCTGCACCGCCCGGGTCAAGGGCGTGATGTTCCGCGAGGACGAGGCGGTGCAGACCCGCGATCACCTCAAGGACCGGCTGTTCAGCCACGGCCGGCCGCGCGCCGAGGTCGGCTACACCGCGGCGCCGACCGCGCCGCGCGAGGTCACCGCGCGCTACACGCTCGCCAACGTCCAGACCCTGCAGATCGGCAAGGTCGTGATCCGCGGCAACTTCAAGACCCGCGACTCGATCATCCTGAGTGAGCTCGGGCTCCGGCGCGGCGCGCTGTTCACCCAGGACGCGCTCGCCGACGGCGCCCGCCGGCTGCGCAACACGGCGCTGTTCGACGCGGTCAGCGTGCGGATGCCGGACCTCGAGACCACCACCGCCGGCGAGGTCAACGCGGTGGTCGAGGTCGTGGAGCGGTACGACTTCCTGGCCCAGATCGACGTCGAGGCCGGCTACTCGAGCTACAACGGCGCGTTCCTCCAGCTGATCCCGGCGTTCAGGAACCTGTTCGGCATCGGCATGTCGTTCGACGTCGCCGGCACGATCGGCTTCGACCTCGCCGAGTACCTGCGCACCGGCGCCACCAAGCTGCGCCAGCTCAGCGCCGAGGCCACGCTGCGGGTACCGCAGTGGCTGTCGCGCCGGATCTCGCCGATCGAGTTCCAGACCGAGCTCACCGCGTTCCACCGGCTCCAGGACCGCCCGCCGTTCGGCCCGGTCACCACCGACGGCGCGACCGTGACCTTGTCGCGGACCTGGGAGCGCAAGCGCGTCGGCACGCGCGCGGCCCGGGCGATCACCACCGGCCTGCACTACGACTTCCGCCGCCGCGAGCGACCGATCGACGTGCTGCGCCCGCTCGGCGCCGACGACGATCAGACCCAGGTGCCGATCCAGACCCGGACCGGCTCGGTCGGCGTGACCTTCGAGTGGGAGCAGCGGGTCGATCGCCAGGGCACGCTGTCGCCGCTCGCCCCCGAGGCCGGGTTCCGGTTCGACGCCCAGGTCTCGTTCGCCAGCCAGTACCTCGGCGGCCAGGACACGTTCCTCAAGCTGTCGACCGCCGGCACCCGGTACTGGCCGCTCGGCAACAGCCTGGTGCTCCGCGCCGACCTGCGGTTCGACCAGGGCATCCCGCTCGGCGCCGGCGCGGTGCTGCTGCCCGAGGTCGAGCGGTTCTTCGCCGGCGGCGACTCCACGGTGCGCGGCTACGACGACGAGCGGCTCGCGACCGAGATCGTCGAGGTCAAGGTGCCGCCGATCGACAACATCCGCCAGATCCGGATCCTGCCGGCCGGCGGCAACATCCGCGTGATGTCGAGCCTCGACGCCCAGCTCCGGATCTACCGGCTGCTCGCGACCGCGGTGTTCGTCGACGCCGGCATGATCGCCAACCAGTGGGGCGCGGTCCAGCTCGACGACGTCCGCGCGTCGGTCGGGATCGCGCTGGTCCGCATCGTCACGCCGTTCGGAGCGTTCTCGTGGGAGCGCGCGATCCCGCTGCGCCCCCAGCTCGGCGACGACCCGCGCGGTCGCTGGCACATCAGCTTCGCCGCGCGGGCGCAGTTCTGAAGGAGGGTTCGGATGAAGACGCACGTGGTCAAGATCGATCGTTCCAGGTCGCTGGCCGAGGAGCCGCGCACCGGCCACAACCGCTGGCACGAGGACATCCCTCCGATCGTCCGGATCGCGCCCGGCGATCAGGTCGTGCTCGAGACCCGCGACGCGCTCGATGGCCAGATCACCGCCCGGTCGACCGCCGAGGACGTCGGCCGCGTCGACCTCCGGCCGGCGCACGCGCTGACCGGCCCGGTCCACGTCGAGGGCGCTGAACCGGGTGACCTGCTCGAGGTCAAGATCCAGGCGGTCGAGCCCGAGCGGTTCGGGTTCACCATGCAGGCGCCCGGCTTCGGCTTCTTGCGCGAGGTGTTCCCCGAGCCGCACCTGGTCCGGTGGGAGATCAAGGACGGGTTCGCCGAGTCGCGCGACCTGCCCGGCGTCCGGATCCCCGGCGCGCCGTTCATGGGCGTGCTCGGCGTCGCGCCGTCGCGCGAGCTCCGCGAGTCGACCCGGGCGCGCGAGGCGGCGCTGGCGGCGCGCGGCGGCCTCGCCCTGCCGCCCGAGCCCGGCGGCGCCGTGCCGGACGCGCCCGAGATCGCGCAGCACGGCCTGCGCACGATCCCGCCGCGCGAGACCGCCGGCAACCTCGACATCAAGCAGCTCGTCGCCGGCACGACGCTCTTGATCCCGGTGTTCACCCCGGGCGCGCTGTTCTCGGTCGGCGATGCGCACTTCGCCCAGGGCGACGGCGAGGCCTGCGGCACGGCGATCGAGATGTCGGCGACCTTCCGGGCCGAGCTATCGCTGCGCAAGGGCGTCGCGCGGCAGCGCAACATCCGCAGCGTCCAGTACTTCCGCGACGGCGCCGGCCCCGCGCCGGGCCGCGCGCGGGACCGCTACTACGCGACCACCGGCCTGTGCGTGCACGGCGACGGCCGCAACGAGTCCGAGGACACCACGCTCGCGGCGCGCAACGCCTATCTCGCGATGATCGACTACCTGGTCCACGAGCGTGGCTTCAACCGCCAGCAGGCCTACGCGATCTGCAGCGTCGCGGTCGACCTCACGATCAGCGAGCTCGTCGACGTCCCCAACGTCCTGGTCTCGGCATTTCTGCCACTCGACATCTTCGTGGGTTAGCCGCCGCCAGCCCGGCGCGATGTGATATACGAGCCGGCCAAAGGAGACCTGCATGGGACGCGGAGACAATCGCCAGACCCCCAAGATGAAGCGCAAGCGCAGCCAGGCCAAGCTCAAGGCCCGGATCAAGCGCAAGATCGAGACCGCCAAGGCCGCCAAGAAGCCTGCCGCGCCGTCGAAGAAGAAGTAAGGTTGGGCGGGGCGCAACGCGCCCGTTGACCCATGTCCATGATCATCGACCGCACGAGCTGGGGCCGCCTGCGGGTCACCGGCGGTGACCGCACGCGCTTCCTGCAAGGGCTGACCACCGTCAATGTCGAGGCGCTCGCCGACGGCGCGCACGGCTGGGGCGCGATCCTGAACCCCAAGGGCCGCGTGCTGTCGGTGATCGACATCGCGCGCGCTGGCGATGCCTACGTCGTCGCGTGCGAGGCCGCGCTCGCAGACAAGACCCGCGCGCTGCTCGAGCGTTACGCGGTGATGGACGACGTCGCGTTCGAGCCGATCATCGGGCCGGCGCACCAGCAGTGGGAGGACCCTGCCGGGGTGTGGACCGCGCCGATCGTCTCGGGCGAGGCCGCCGTCGCCGGGGCCCGGCCAACCGCCGGGGCCCGGCCAACCGCCGGGGCCCGGCCAGACGACGATGCGGAGGTCGAGCGGCTGCGGATCCGCGCCGGCTTCCTGCGCTACGGCGCCGATGTCGACGAGGATCACTTTCCGTTCGAGACCCCGCTCGTCCGGTTCCTCGACTACGGCAAGGGCTGCTACGTCGGCCAGGAGCCGGTGTTCCGGGTCCACGCCCAGGGCAACGCGGCGCGGATGCTGCGCGGGTTGACGATCGAGGGCATCGCGCCGGTCGCGGCCGGCACCGCGCTCGCCGCACCGGCCAAGGGCACCGTGACCTCGGCGATCGGCGATGGCGACGCGACCCGCGCGCTGGCGTACCTGCACCGCAGCTGCTGGGAGCCCGGCGGGGTCGTCGAGGTCGACGGCCGCAAGGCGCAGGTCCACGAGCTGCCATGGTGACCCGCCGGTGCGGGCCGCACGCCGCACCGCTCGGCCTGCTCGGCGCCGTGGCCGCCCTGCTCGCGCCGCTGCTCGCGGGCTGCACGCTGATCACCGACAGCTTCCTCACCAACGACTTCTCGGGCGATCCGTTCCCGATCGGCGTCGATACCTCGAGCGGCGCCGTGCTGGTCGGCGTGCGCCCCGGGCCCGACGCCGCCGACCGCCGCGCCGTGCTCGACCTGCTGTCGCCGTTCACGCTGGTCGACTCCGGCCCCGACGTCGAACCCTCGCTGACGTACGTCGATCTGACGCTGCTCGGCGCCGGCAAGGACGGCTCGCTCACGCTGCCCCGCGCGCGGTTCCGCGATGCCCAGTTGCTCTCGCTGCATCCCTGCGCGGTCACCGACCCCGCCGACCCGCAGTGCCGGGTCGGCACGCCGCCCGGCGACCTGCACGCGTTCGATGCCGTGATCGGCGCCGACACGCTGGCCGGCGACGCGATCCGGCTGCGGCTCGACGCCCAGCAGATCTTCGTGCTCGCCGACGTCGGCGGCAGCGACCGCGGCCGGACGCTGGACTGCGACGCGGTGTTCGGCTCGCCGTATCGCGGCGGCGGCACCTTGGTGCTCGCCGGGACCGAGCTCCCGTTCGGCAACCGCCGGATCACGCTGCGGAGCTGCCTGGGGCCGGACGTGGACCCGCACCCCGACACCACCCTGCCGATCGACCGCAGCACGTTCCGCCAGCACGGGACGGACGCGCTGTTCGTGGTCTCGACCGGCATCGGGATCTCGATCCTCGGCCGCGCGGCGTACGACCGCTACGTGGCCGCGGTCGCCGCCGACGTGCTGCCCTCGCCGCTGACCCCGGTCCCGTTCGATCAGCTGGCCCCGGCGTCGGTGTCGCTGCCGTCGGGCGAGGTCACGGGCCGCCGCGCGACGATCGACCGGATCGCGCTGGTCGCCACCTCGACCTCGAACGCGCTGTCGCCGTGCCGGCAGCTGTACGCGCACCGCCTGCTGACCACGTACAAGCTGACCGACAGCGCGTGCAAGCTCGATGACAATGGCAACAGCCCGGTCGATTGCCCGTGCAAGAGCGGCCAGCTGTTCTGCGGGGTCCCCGCGATCCTCGAGCTGACCCCACCGGCCGGCATCGACGTGCTCGTGGTCGACGACACCGAGCCGACGCTCCAGGCGCTGCGCACCGAGCTCCGGCCCGATCAACCCGAGGTCGACGGCATCCTGGGCACCGGCGTCCTCCGGGGCGCCGAGATCGACGTCGACTACCCGCACGATCGGCTGCTCGGGCGCTGCCCCGGCGCCGGCTGCCTCGCCCGGCCGGCGCTCGCGCAGGAGCAGGACCTGTGCTCGGTCAACCGCTGCCTCCCGGGCGCGACCCAGCCCACCAGTTGCTCGAGCAACTCGCTCCCCGAGGTCCGGGCGCGGTGACGCTCAGCCCACCACCCGGTTCCGGCCGCCCTCCTTGGCCGCGAACAGGTTGGCGTCGGCCTGCTTGATGAACTCGAGTGCGTCCTCGATCTCGCCGCGCAGGCTCGCGACCCCGATCGACACCGTCACCGGGATGATCGCGTCCTCGAACTTGAACTCGGCGACCTCGACAAGCTTGCGGATCTTCTCGGCGAACTGCATCGCGTTGTAGCCGTCGATCTCGGGCAGGACGATCGCGAACTCCTCGCCGCCGTAGCGCGCGAGCACGTCTTCGCGCCGGATCCGGGTCTTGATCACCGACGCCAGGTGCTTGAGCACGTGGTCGCCGGCGAGGTGGCCGAAGCTGTCGTTGACGCCCTTGAACCGGTCGATATCGAACATGATCAGCGACAGATCGCGGCGGTAGCGCAGCGCGCGCCCGATCTCGCGCTCGAGGGTCTCGACGAAGTAGCGCCGGTTGAACACCTGGGTGAGGCCGTCCACGGTGGTCAGCCGGTAGATCTCCTCGTGGTAGGCGTTCTCGATGTTGTTTCCCGATAGAAACTTGAAGATACAGCGGCCGACCTTGATGAAGTCGCCGTCGCGCAACACGTACTCGTCGATCATCTCGTCATTGACGTAGGTCCCGTTGGTCGACCCCATGTCGCGGAGCATGATCGCGTTGCCGGTATTCATGATCTTGCAGTGGTTGCGAGACACCGCTTCCTGATCGATCTGGATATCGGCCTTGGACGACCGTCCGATGACGATCTGCGGCCGGTTCAGGTTGAACTTCTTGCCCAGCTCCAGCCCGTAGATGACGACCAGGCACGCCTCTTTTGCCACCGGTCGATCGCTGATCTTCGAGATCGCCGTGACGACGGTCTTGTTCCGGCCGGTGTCGCTCAACCCGCCTGCGATCTTAACAGAATCCGCCGATCTAGTGCTCCGAGTCCGCGCAATCCAGCCGGTCGTCGCCCGCGCGCTTGCACAGCAGCGCCTCGACGATGCGATAGCCGCCGTGCTGGAACCTGTACGACTGCAACAGCAACCGACCTCCGTGTAGGTTCCAGTATCCGCGCACGTCGGCCATGTTGTCGTCGCCCTTGGTGGCCAGCGGCTCGAGCGCGCTGCCCTCGAACGTCCCGGCATAACGCGGGCACTCGGACGCCCCCGCCGGGACGACGAACACGTTCCAGTAACAGTTGCCCTCCGAGGAGCACAGCGATCGATCGACGACGATCGGCTCGGCGACGCCGTCGCCATCGAGATCGCGGTCCGCGCGATCGATCCGCGGCGCGGCGCTCATCACGCCGTCCTTGCCCGGGGTTGCGCACGCGCCCACCGCCACGACCGGCCGCGGGACCGCGCGGGGCGTGGTCGGCCGCGGCTCGCGATGACACGCCCCCAGCCCGCCGAGGCCCCCCAGCGCCCAGAGCACGAAGACGACGATCCGCAAACCGGGCATGGGGAGGTACGGCGGCGAACCTACATCGAAATGCCGAAACATTCTTGTGCGGACGGGCAGATGACGTTACATCCAACAGCCATGCGGCGCTCCCACCTCCTGCTCGCCGGCGCCGTGGCAATCGCCGGCAGCGCCGCGATGCTGGGCAATCGTAGCGCCACCCCCGCGGAGGTACAGGGCGCCCCGCTGACTCCGGAGAACCCGAGCCGGTCGGCCGGCAACACCAGCCACAGCGGCGATCCACGATCGCCGAGCGCCACCGCCACAGCGGCCGCAATAGCATCGATCGCCGACCTGCTCGACCTCGATCGCCGGGTGCTCGCGGCCGACGGTGGCCACTACGAGGTGGCGCTCAAGGACGGCCGCCGCGCAGTGCTGACGCTCGATCCCGCGCTGCAGGCGCTCGCCGAGAAGCTCCTCGCCGAGGCCCGGGCCCCCCGCGGGGCGATCGTCGCCATGGCGCCGGACGGCCGGATCCTCGCGCTCGCCGGCCGCCGGAGCGATCCCGCCGCCAAGGCCGCGACCTTGGACTGGCGCCTCGCGACCGACATCTGGGCGCCCGCGGCGTCGGTGTTCAAGCTCGTCACCGCCAGCGCGCTGGTCGCCGCCGGCGTCGATCCGGGCGACAAGGTGTGCTTCCACGGCGGGCTGCGCTCGGTCCTCGAGTCGAACCTGCACGATGACAAGCGCGACTCGCGATGCGAGAGCCTGATGTACGGCGTCGCGCACTCGAACAACGCGATCGTCGGCAAGCTCGCGTTCCAGAAGCTCGCGCCCACCGAGCTCAGCCGGTTCGCCCGCGAGCTCGGCGTCTCCGAGGGGTTGCCCGGCGCGGATCTGCACGGCGCCGCCGGCGCGATCGCGCTGCCCACCGCGCGCGATCTCAGCTTCGCCCAGGCCGCGGCCGGGTTCTCGGGCTCGCAGCTCTCGGCGGTCGGCGGCGCGCTGCTCGCCGCGACCTTCGCCGATGACGGCGAGCAGCCGGTGCCGCGCCTGGTCGCCTCGATCGACGGCGTCGCGGTCGCCGCGCCCGCCCGGCGCCGGGCGGTCACCAGCGACGTCGCCCGGGCGGTCGGCCGGATGATGCTCGCGACCTGCGAGTTCGGCAGCGCGGCTCGGTCGTTCGGCAAGCACCAGGCGATCCACGTCGCCGGCAAGACCGGCACGCTGACCCGGACCGATCCGTTCTACATGGAGCACTCGTGGTTCGTGGGCTATGCACCGGCCGAGCAGCCGCAGATCATCGTCTCCGTCGTGCTCGGCAACCCCGAGAACTGGCACCTGCGCGGCCACGAGGCGGCGCGCCGGTTGATCGATCGGGCGCTCGACCCGACCCCGGGTCGTGCCACCCGGCGTGAAAAAGATCGCACGGCGAAGATCAACGCGACGCGACGCGTAGGATGGTAACATTCGACGGGTCCGTCTTCCGGGAAGGCCAGACACGCATGAGCAGGTTCACTTCGTTCGCGATCGGGATCGCGATGGCAGCGGCATTGGCCGCCCGCGCGCACGCGCAGACCCAGGCGGAGATCGCCTCCAAGCTCAACGAAGAGGGCAAGGAGCTGATGTACGCCGACAAGTACGCGGAGGCGGCAAAGAAGTTCCAGGAGGCCGTCGCCCGCGTCCCCGAGGCCAAGTACTTCGTGAACCTGTGCACGGCCCGGCTGCAGGAAGGCAAGCTCGACGAGGCGCTGACCGCGTGCAACGCCGTCGAGCTCAACACCCCCACTCCGGACCAGAAGTCGCGCGCCGAGAAGCTGATCGTCAAGATCAACGAGGAGGCCAAGAAGCAGCACCTCGAGCTCCATGCCGGCGGTGGCGGCGGCGGTGATCCCGGGGTCGATCCGTCGCGCCCGCCAGACCCATCGCGGCCGCCGGATCCATCGCGCCCCCCGCCCGCGTACACCCCGGCGGTCGGCCGGCCGCTCGGCACCAACCTCGTGATGGCGACCGCTCCGGACAACCGCTACACCTGGACGCTGGGCGTCGACCTGTTCGGCGGCGGCGGCCGGATGGGCCAGCCCGACTACTACGGCTCGGCGCTCGGTGGCTTCCGGATCAAGGGCGACTTCCTGTTCGACCCGAGGCGCCGGATCGGCGGTCAGGGCTATATCCAGTATACGAACTTCACCCAGGGCAAGAACGACATGCCCGGGGTCGGTGCGCTGACCGTCGTCGATATCGGCGCCGCGCTGTACAAGCACTTCTGCCTGGGCAGCACGCCCCGGCTGTGCGTCACGCCGCTCGCCGGGGTCCACCTGTCGACGATGAGCCCTGCGGGATCGATCGATAGCACGGGCGCCCAGCTGTTCAACTACGACGCCGTCGGCGGCCGCCTCGAGCTCGCCCTGACCTACGCATTTGGCCGGCGGTTCGAGCACGCCCTGTCGCTGATGGGTGGGGCAAACCTGTACTCGCCGGTGTTCTCGGGCGATCCCTCCGGCGACCTGACCGTGGCCGAGGCCGGGCTCGATGCCGGCGGGGCCACCGCATACGTCGGGTTGGGCTACACCTACCGGTTCAACACCCCGATCGGCAGCTCGCCGTTCGTGATCCTCGAGTAGTGCCGCGAACAGCGCCGTGATTTCAGGTCACCGGCGCCACGTTTCGTGCCGCACGACGTCATGGTCCGATCGAGATCGGGTATGGTCTCCGCGCTGCCACTTTCCAGTCACGAGCAGGAGATCTTATGGCCGGTTCGGATCCGAAACTGACCGCAAAGCTGGTGCTCCCCAACAGCAAGGAAGTCGTGCTGCCGGTGACGGTTGGCACCGAGGACGAGCACGCGATCGACATTCGTAACCTGCGCCAGGACAGCGGGTACATCACCCTGGACAACGGGTACATGAACACGGGCTCGACGACGAGCGCGATCACGTACCTCGACGGTGAGCAGGGCATCCTGCGCTACCGCGGCTATCCGATCGAGGAGCTGGCCGAGAAGTCGAACTTCGTCGAGACGGCGTACCTCCTGATCAAGGGTGAGCTGCCGACCACGTCGGAGCGCGAGAGCTTCGGCCGGATGCTGACCCGGCACAGCCTGATCCACGAGGACATGCACCAGTTCTTCGCCGGCTACCCGCCGACCAGCCACCCGATGGCGGTGCTGTCGGCGATGGTGACCTCGCTGTCGGCGTACTACCCCGACTGCCTGGACCGCAACGCGCCGGTAGATTTGCACATCACGCGCCTGCTCTCGAAGGTGCGGACGATCGCCGCGTTCTCCTACAAGAAGAGCATTGGCCAGCCGCTGATCTACCCCAAGAACTCGCTCAATTACTGCGGCAACTTCCTCCACATGATGTTCGCGGTCCCGAGCGAGGACTACGAGGTCCCGCCGGTGCTCGAGAAGGCGCTGAACCAGCTCTTGATCCTGCACGCCGATCACGAGCAGAACTGCTCGACCTCGACCGTCCGCATGGTCGGTAGCTCGGGCGCCAACGTCTACGCCGCGATCGCGGCCGGCATCCTGGCGCTGTGGGGGCCGCTGCACGGCGGTGCCAACCAGGCCGTGATCGAGATGCTCGAGGAGATCCGCGCGTCCGGTGGCGACTACAAGAAGTTCATCGACGACGTCAAGAACAAGCGCGGCGACCGCCGCCTGATGGGCTTTGGCCACCGCGTGTACAAGAACTACGACCCGCGGGCCAAGATCCTCAAGAAGATGTGCGACGAGGTGCTCGCCCACCTCGGCATCAAGGATCCGCTGCTCGATCTCGCCAAGGGCATGGAGGAGATCGCGCTGCGCGACGACTACTTCATCTCGAAGAAGCTGTACCCAAACGTCGACTTTTACAGCGGCATCATCTACCGCGCGATGGGGATCCCCACGAACATGTTCACCGTCATGTTCGCGCTCGGCCGGCTCCCGGGCTGGATCGCCCACTGGAAGGAGATGGTCGACGACAAGGAGACCAAGATCGGCCGCCCGCGGCAGATCTACACCGGGCACCGCGTCCGCAAGTACGTCGCGATCGACCAGCGCTAGCAGCGCTGGCCAGGCCGGGTCCGGTCACCGGCCGCGGCTGGACGATCAGCGGCAGCCCGGCGGGAGCACGTTCTGGCGGTACTGGCCTTCCCAGTTGCCGGCCGGGTCGTACTCGCAGACCCAGAGGTCCATGCCGTTGCACTGCGACTTGCCGCAGCCGACCTGGGTCGTTCCCCGCCACACCACCTGCGTGAAGTGGCCGGTCTTCATCGAGAATCCGCCGTCGGGGAAGCGGTACTGGCGGACCTCGTCGTACCACATCCTCACCACCGCGCCCGGATCGAGCGTCCCGGTCGTGCCGGCGGCGAGGTTCTCGCCGAACGACCCGTTGCTGTGCGCGAAGGCGCAGCGCTTGTCGCGGAGCGCGTTCGCCCAGCGCTGCGCGACGTCGGCGAGCTTGGCGGACCAGGTGAGCGGGCTCGCGCAGTGCCTGGCTCGCGCGCGGTTGTGGGCCTCCAGCCACGCGTCGGCATCGGCATCGCTCGGAGCAGCGCGCGGCGACGTGCGAGCCGGTCGCCGGGCGGGCCGCGCCGCGGCGTGGGCGTCGTCGCGCGTGGGCTCCGCGGCCCCGGCGGGATCCGGATCGGGCCACGACGGCTCGGCCGCCGCACCGGGGGCGGCGGCGGTCCGATCGCCCGGCGGCGAGGCCGGCTGTGCCCCGGAAGCGCCCGCGACGATCGGCTGCGCCGCCGGCGCCGATCCCGGTGCCTGAGCCATCTGGCCGCACCCGGCCGTCAGCGCGATCCAGATCCAGGGGCGCATACGTAACTCACTGTTCGACGGACGCCGCATGACCAGAGCATGACACGCGTGTCCACGTGCGCGTGTCCACGTGCGCGTGTCCACGTTGATCGCCGAGGCGGCTGTCTTCGTGCGGGATCACGCCGCGCGATCGCGTGGCGTCGCAAGAGACATCTTGCAACTTGCGATTCGTCGCGCAAGAGTTCGGGCGTGCGTCCGACCGTCGCTGAGCCTACCTCCCACGCGGAAACCGACGGGATCCGCGTCAGCGTGGAGTCGTACTACCTCGCCGAGCAGTCCTCGCCGCGCGATGACCGCTACGTGTTCGCGTACAAGATCACCATCTCCAACCAGAGCCCGCGCACCGCGCAGCTCCGCACCCGGCACTGGATCATCACCGACGGGCGAGGCACCGTCGAGGAGGTCCGCGGCGACGGCGTGGTCGGCGAGCAGCCGCGGCTTCTGCCCGGCCAGACCTTCCAGTACACCTCGGGCTGCGTGCTCACCACGCCAATCGGGACGATGCACGGCACCTACCGGATGTGGCGCGACGACGGCACGTACTTCGACGCCGTGATCGCCCCGTTCTCGCTGGCGCTGCCCGCCTCCCAGCGCCGCGGGTCCTCCGAAGCCAATTGATTCCGTGAGTTGGCCCTGCGGCGCGCTGCCGCAACAAACCGCAAAGCCTTGGCGTAGGCTATGCGTCTAACCTGTCAATGACGCACGCCGAGCGTGAAGCCGCCACCGCGACGGCACTGGTGGACGCCGCGAAGGCCGGCGACCGCGGTGCGTTCGCGGCGCTGGTGACCCGCTACCGCAAGCGGATCTTCGCGCTCGCGCTCCACATCACGCGGTCGGCGAGCGAGGCCGACGACATCGCCCAGGACGTGTTCCTCAAGGCCTACCGCGCGCTGCCCGGGTTCGAGGGTCGGAGCCAGTTCTTCACCTGGGTGTACCGGATGACGGTCAACCGCTCGCTCAACGTGCGGCGCGATCGCGCGCGGCGCGGTGAGGACATGCTCGACGACCCGCGCCTCGAGCTCGCGGTCGCCGTGGACGCGCGCTCGAACCCCGGCCGCGAGGCCGAGCTGCGCCAGAGCTACGCCCGGCTGCTCCGCGCGCTCGACTCGCTGCCGGTCGACATGCGGACCACGGTGATCCTGGTGTCGCTGCAGGGCCTGGCGTACGGCGAGGTCGCGGTCGTCCAGAAGATCAGCGAGGGAACCGTCGCCTGGCGGATGCACGAGGCGCGGCGCCGGCTGCACGACGCGATGGTGCCGGAGAAGCTCCAGCGCCGCCGCGAGCTGTCGGCCGAGCTGTCCCGCGTGCTGACCGAGCACGGCCTGTTCGTGCCCGCGATGTCCAAGGGCCGCGCGTAGCGGTCCCGCGCAACCGGTCCCCGCGCCGCGCCTAACCGGCGATCTGGTAGTCCCCGCCCTTCTCGATCGCGCGGCGGTAGGCCGGGCGCGCCTGGATCTTGGCGAGCCACTCGGTCAGCTTGGGCGGGATCCCGCCGCCTGCGCGGGCGATCGCGCCCTCGATCGGGAAGCTCATCTGTACGTCGGCGGCGGAGAACGCGTCCCCGGCGAACCACGCATGCTTGCCGAGGTGGTCGGCGAGGAACGCCAGGTGCGCCTTGAGGTTCGGATCGAGGAACCGGCTCGACACCGTGCCGGAGATCGTCTTCGCGATCGGCCGGACCAGGAACGGCGCGTCGGTGCTGACCTTGTTGAACACCAGCTTCATGACCAGGAACGGCATCAGCGAGCCCTCGGCGTAGTGCATGAAGTAGCGATAGTCGCGGTACCCCGGGCTCCCCGCCGGCGGGGCGAGCCTGCCCTTGCCGTAGGTCTCGACCAGGTACTCGAGGATCGCCCCGGACTCGGCCAGCGTCGCGTCACCATCGGTGATCACCGGCGACTTGCCGAGCGGATGGATCGCGCGCAGCGAGGCCGGCGCCAGCATGGTCCTGGGATCGCGCTCGTACTTCACGATCTGGTAGGGCAGCTCGAGCTCCTCGAGCAGCCACAGGACGCGTTGCGACCGCGAGTTGTTGAGGTGATGGACGGTGATCATGATGCGAACGCTGTATCATGCCCGCCGTTCCCGATGGCCAAGCTCCCGACACGCTCACCGACCCACGAAGACGTTCCGCTCGCCCGGCTGGCCGCGATGGGCCTCGAGCTCGAGGACATCGCGGAGGGTGACAGCATCGCGCTGCCCGCGCTGATCGAGCTCGCCGAGGATCGCGGCCGGCCGGCCAGCCATTACCTCGCCGCGATCCCGCTCGCGACCGAGCTCCGGGTCGGACCGCCGGCCGCGGTGACCGTCCGGGTCTGCGCCGGCACCTGCCAGCGCTGGGGCGCGCTCGATCTGATGGATCACCTGGTCGCACGGCTCGCCGCCGGCGCGGCCCCGGCCGCGTTCGCGATCGCTCCCGTCAGCTGCCTCGACCGCTGCGATCTGGCGCCGGCCTGCGAGATCCATGGGGCCCACGGCCAGCTCGTCGTCGCGCCGGCGACCAAGGCCGCGCTCGACGACGCGCTCCGCGAGCTCGCGGATCCGTAGTCCGCCGGGTTTTCCGCCGCGACAGATCGGTTGTCGCCGACACCGCGTCGGCGCAGCCTCGACCGGCCGCGGCATCGGCGTCGCTCGTCGTCGCGCCGTCCGCCCGCCGGGTGTCGGATCCGACAACAGCCCGCGTGCCCCGCGCTGTCACACGTGTCGCACCACGTCTGGTGCTAGCCCGTGCGCGGCGTTAGCGCTAGCCTGGGTCTCGACGTGCTGCGCCTCGACAAGGTCAACAAGTACTACCGGGTCGGGACGCATAGCTTGCACGCGCTGCGCGACGTCGACATCGCGATCAACGACGGCGAGTTCGTCGCGATCATGGGTGCATCGGGCTCGGGCAAGTCGACCCTGCTCAACATCCTGGGCATCCTCGACGACTACGACTCCGGCGAGTACCGGCTCGGCGACACGCTGATCCGCAACCTCAGCGAGCACAGGGCGGCGAACTACCGCAACCGGTTCATCGGCTTCGTGTTCCAGTCGTTCAACCTGTTGCCGTTCAAGACCGCGCTCGAGAACATCGCGCTGCCGCTGTATTACCAGGGCATCACGCGGCGCAAGCGCAACCAGATCGCCGCGCAGTACCTCGAGCGCGTCGGCCTCCGCGACTGGGCCGATCACACGCCGGCCGAGATGTCGGGCGGGCAGAAGCAGCGCGTCGCGATCGCGCGGGCGCTGATCAGCAAGCCGCGGCTGATCCTCGCCGACGAGCCGACCGGCGCGCTCGACAGCGAGACCTCGCGCCAGATCATGGACCTCCTGACCGAGATCAACGGCACCGGGATCACCGTGCTCGTGGTGACCCACGATTCCGAGGTCGCGAACCGCACCCAGCGCACGATCCGGCTGCGCGACGGCCAGGTCGTCGACCCGGCGATCTCGGGCACCAGCAACCCGCACATCCCGATCCTCGCGCCGGTCGCGGGCCCGGCGATCGGCTAGGCGCATGGGCACGATCTTCGCGCTCCAGGTGTTCGGCATCGCGCTGGCGATCCTCGTCGGCCTGCTGTGGGTCGTGGGCAAGCTGCTGGACTTCCGCCCGCACCACGTCGTGACGTTCTTCGAGGTCGTCACCGGCGTGATCGCCGGCATGGTGATGCGCGATCGCTGGGGCGAGGTGTTCGACACGATCCGGCGCAACAAGCTGCGCACCATGCTGACCGCGGTCAGCGTCGCGTGGGGCATTTTCGTGATGATCGTGCTGCTCGGCCTGGGCCACGGCCTGAACAACGGCGCGCGCTACAGCTTCCGGCGCCAGGCGACCAACGCGATCTTCCTGTCCGCCAACAAGACCTCGGTGCCGCACGCCGGCTACGGCATCGGCCGCCGGATCACATTCGACAATCGCGATTACGACCGCGCGAAGAAGGTCGACGGCATCGACCACATCTCGGGCCAGTACTTCGTCCGCGGCGGCCGGTTCGGCGGCGGCGAGATGAAGGTCCAGCACGGCGTGAAGTCGAACGCGTTCGGGGTCAACGCGGTCCACCCCGGCGCGTTCTACATCGGCTCGAACGACATCGTGCAGGGCCGGTTCCTCAACGACACCGACATCGCCGGCCTGCGCAAGGTGTGCGTGATCGGCCGCCCGGTCCGCGACTTCCTGTTCGGCAGCGACAACCCGATCGGCCAGTGGATCAACATCGGCGACGTGGCGTTCGAGGTCGTCGGCGTGTACAGCGACGAAGGCGGCGAGGAGCAGGAGCGCCAGATCTCGATCCCGGTGTCGACCGCGCAGCTCGCGTTCCACGGCGTCGATCACCTCGGGATGCTGATGGTCACCGTCGGCGATGCCGATGCGAAGCAAGCCAGGGCGATCTCCGAGGAGCTGATCGGCCAGCTCGCCCTCGCGCACCAGTTCTCGGCGGATGACAAGCAGGCGGTCCGCGCGTTCAACACCGTCGAGGCCTCCGAGGGCTTCCGCCTGGTGTTCTTCGCGATCTCGGTGTTCGTGGTCGTGATCGGCTGTGGCACGCTGCTCGCCGGCGTGGTCGGCATCTCGAACATCATGATGATCGCGGTCAAGGAGCGCACCCGGGAGATCGGGATCCGCAAGGCGCTCGGCGCGACGCCGTCCTCGATCGTGGCGATGATCGTCCAGGAGGCGATCTTCCTGACCAGCATCGCCGGGCTGCTCGGCCTGGCCGCCGGCGTCGGCCTGCTCGGGTTGATCGACCGCTATGCCGAGATCGAGCTGATCCGCAACCCATCGGTCGACGTCCGGGTCGGCGTGCTGGCGGCGGCCGGCCTCGTGCTCGCCGGCGCGCTCGCCGGCTTCGTCCCCGCGCGCGCCGCCGCGCGGGTCAACCCGGTCCACACGCTGAGGGATCAATAGATGCTCGGGGCGTTCGATCGCGACAACTGGTACGAGATCTGGGCGGTGCTGCGCGCCAACAAGCTGCGCACCTCGCTGACCGCGTTCGGCGTCGCGTGGGGCATCTTCATGCTGATCGTGATGCTCGGGTTCGGCTCGGCGATGCAGGCCGGGACCGAGCGCAACATGAAGGGCCGCGCGACCAACCTGTTGTTCGTGTGGGGCCAGACGACGACCCAGGGCTACAACGGCATGAAGCCCGGCCGCGGGATCGTGTTTCGCACCGGCGACATCGAGCGGCTCAAGCGGCTGCCGTCGGTCGAGTGGCTCGCGCCGCGGCTGCAGCTCGGCGGCTGGCAGAACAGCTTCACGGTCGGCTACGGGGCCAAGACCGGGTCGTTCAACGTCTGGGGCGACTATCCGGACTTTCGCCACATCATCACGTTCGAGTACGCGGCCGGCCGGTTCATCGACAACGGCGACATCGCCGACAACCGCAAGGTCGCCGTGGTCGGCGACAAGGTCGTCGAGGAGCTGTTCCCACCCGGCGTCAACCCGATCGGCGAGTACATCAAGATCAGCGGCGTGTACTTCGAGGTCGTCGGGATGATCAAGACGCTGCGCACCGGGCGCGACGGCGACCGCGACGCGCACTCGATCTTCCTGCCGTTCACCACGCTCAAGACCGCGTTCAAGCAGGGCGACAACGTCGGGTTCTTTGCGATGACCGCAAAGCCCGGCACCGACGGCCCCGAGCTCGAGCGTCAGGTCCGCGAGGCGCTGTCCAAGGCGCACAACATCGCGCCGACCGACAAGCTCGCGATCGGCTCGTTCAACGCGTTCGTGTTCTTCGGCAAGATCCAGGGCGTGATGTTCTGGTTGTGGGCGATCAGCTGGATCGTCGGCGGCATGACGCTGCTCGCCGGCGTGATCGGCGTATCGAACATCATGCTGATCGCGGTCAAGGAGCGCACCAAGGAGTTCGGCGTGCGCAAGGCGCTCGGCGCGACACCGCGCTCGGTCGTGATGATGGTGCTGATGGAGAACATCGTGCTGACGACGATCGCCGGCCTGATCGGGATCGGGTTCGCGTGCGGCGTGCTGTACCAGGCCGACAACCTGCTCAGCCACGTCTCGCCCGATTCGCCGACGGCGGCGTTCGGTGCGCCCCAGGTTGGCCTGAGGACGATCGTCCAGGCGCTCGCGGTGCTCGTCGGCTGCGCCACGATCGCAGGTCTCATCCCCGCCACCCATGCCGCCTCGATCAAGCCGATCGAGGCACTGCGCACCGAATAAGCCCCCGAACAAGGTTGCCATGAAGACTGTGTTGAAAGGGCTCGTGATCGTTCTCGTCGCGCTGCCAATCCTGGCGTCGTTCGTCTACCTGTACCGGAAGTCGCAGAGCAAGCCGGTCGTGTGGCTGACCGAGCAGGCCGAGGTCACGGACATCATCAAGAAGACCGTGGCGACCGGCTCGATCGTGCCGCGCCGCGAGGTCGAGGTGAAGCCCAAGGTCACCGGGGTGCTCAAGGAGCTGTACGTCGAGCCCGGCAAGCTGGTCAAGCAGGGCGACCCGCTGGGCAAGATCTCGATCATCCCCGACGCGATGCAGATCAACCAGGGCGAGTCGTCGGTGCGCAGCAACGAGATCGCGTTCGACAACGCCAAGCGCGAGCTCGAGCGCAACGAGGCGCTGTTCAAGCAGGGCGTGGTCGCCGACGCCGAGCTCCAGAAGTTCCGCACCGACTTCGCGCTGCGCCGCCAGGACCTCGACCACGCGATCGCGAACCTGCAGCTGGTCCGCGAGGGTGCGACCCGGGCGGAGGGCAAGTCGTCGACGCTGATCGTGACCGCGACCGCCGGCGGCATGGTGATCGACGTGCCGGTCAAGGAGGGGTTCTCGGTGATCCAGGCCAACAACTTCAACCCCGGGACCACGGTCGCGGTGATCGCCGACATGGACGACATGATCTTCGACGGCCGGGTCGACGAGTCCGAGGTCGCCAAGATCAAGGAGGGCATGAAGCTCGCGATCAAGGTCGGCGCGATCGAGAAGGACAAGCTCGACGGCGTCCTCGAGTACATCGCGCCCAAGGGCAAGGAGCAGGACGGCGCGATCCAGTTCGAGATCAAGGCCGCGGTCAAGCAGAAGACCGGCATGAAGATCCGGGCCAACTACAGCGCCAACGCCGACATCGTGCTCGACGAGAAGAAGCAGGTGCTCGCGGTCCGCGAGGCCGTGGTCCAGTACGACAAGGACAAGCCGTTCGTCGAGGTCGAGGTCGCGCCGCAGACCTTCGTCAGGCGCGACGTCAAGCTCGGCCTGTCCGACGGCATCAAGGTCGAGGTGCTGGACGGCGTGACCAAGGCCGACAAGATGAAGATCCCGGACAACGCGGGCCCGGCGAACCCGGCGCTGGGCTCGGGCGCGGGATCGGGGAGCGCCGCCCGACCGGCTGCGAAGAAGTAGCTGCGGCGCGCCGGGGCGCCTCGAATGCACCGAGTACACCGAGTACTGTGAGGTGAGGCCCGAGATCGGCACCGTCCGCCGGTTTCGGGCGTGCTAGCTTCCCGTCGATGCCTCCTGGGCGGACCACGCTGGGCGCGATCGACGCCGGCTCCAACGCGATCCGCATGGTCGTCGCCGAGCTCGGGCCGAGCGAGCTGACCCGGATCGAGGCCGAGCGCGTGCCGGTCCGGCTCGGCCACGGGGCGTTCACCCGCGGCGAGCTCGACGGCGCGATGATCGACCAGGCGGTCGCGGCGTTCGTCCACTTCCGCGAGCGCTTCGACCATCACGGCGTCGGGATCTATCGCGCGGTCGGCACCAGCGCGGTCCGCAACGCAGGCAACCGCGACGTGCTGCTCCACCGGCTCTACCACGAGGCCGGGATCGAGCTCGACGTGATCGACGGCGAGGAGGAGGCCCGGCTGGTCCGCAAGGCGGTGATCAGCTCGCTCGGGCCGACCGCGACGCCGCCGCCCCGCGCGCTGCTCGACCTCGGCGGCGGCAGCCTCGAGGTCAACCTGCGCCACGGCTCGGGCTGGCGCGGCTACTCGCTGCCGGTCGGCACGGTCCGGCTGCTCGAGACCTTCGGGCTCGACGGCGCGATCGCCGAGGCCGAGGCCGGGATGGTGCGGCGCTACACCGCGACCCTGATGCAGACGATCCCGCGCGGCACCAGCGGCAACGGCCTGGCCGCGGTGACCGGCGGCAACGCCGAGGCGCTGGCCAAGATCGTCGGCGACGGCAACCCGGTGTCGCCGACCTTCGAGCTCGCCGCGCTCGAGAAGGCGCTGCCGTCGCTCATCGGCGTCTCGGTCGAGGACCGGATGGCGCAATTCGGGGTCAAGCGCGACCGCGCCGAGGTCCTCGGCATCGCCGCGCTGGTGTTCGCCACCGTCGCGCGCCAGCTCGGCATCTCCAAGCTGGTCGCGCCGGGCGTCGGCCTGCGCGAGGCCGTGCTGCTCGAGCTCGCCGAGACCGCGCGCGAGGAACAGGCCAGGGCCGAGGGCGCGCACGACAAGGCGCTGTTGACCGGGGCGCGGGCGTTCGCCAACCGCGTCGATCACGACACCACGCACGGCGAGCACGTCCGCCAGCTGTCGCGCACGCTGTTCCACCAGCTGCGCGACGTCCATGGCCTGTCCAACGACTGCGGCGTCGTGCTCGAGGTCGCCGCGCTGCTCCACGACGTCGGCGAGGTGGTCAACGTGCGCGGCCACCACAAGCACAGCGAGTACATGATCCGGTGGGCGCGGATCCCGGGGCTCGATGACAAGTCGCGCGAGATGATCGCCCTGCTCGCCCGGACCCACCGCAAGGACGGCGCGCGGGCCAGGCAGCTGATCAACGACTCGCCGCTGCCCAAGGACCAGCGCGCCCAGCTCCGCAAGCTGAGCGGGCTGCTCCGCATCGCCGATGCGCTCGACAGCGAGCACCGCTCGCGCGTCGAGCAGGTCGTGTGCACCCGGATGGGCGACGCGCTCGTGCTCGATCTCGTGGTCCGCGACGGGCCGTCGCGCGACGATGCCCAGCTGCTCCGCAAGTCGGATCTGCTCGCCGAGGAGCTCGGCCTCGAGATCCGGATCACCGTGGCCCGGCCGGTCGCGGCGCCGGCCGCAGCGCCGGCCGAGGCCTCCGGCGACGGCGCGGTCGTCCCGATCCGCGCGCAATCGTGAGCGCGGTCCGGCCTGCTGCCGGCGCGGCGCGCGCGGGGTGTGCGCTCGCGCGCGAGCGCCGGCTGGTCAGCACGGCCGGATAGCTCGTCAGCGTCGGCGACGCGCCCCAGGCGATCGGCATCGCTCGGAATGTCCGTGCACGCGGCACGGCGCGGCTCGCGGATCTTCGGATCCGGCGCCAGCGGGCATGCTTCATGCTGCTTCGGTGGTGAGCAAAAGGAGGCACCATCATGAATGAGCTGATCTTGGCGATCGCGATCGTCGTCGTACTGGCGGCGGTGGGCGTGGCCGTCTACCTCATGCAGCGGCAACGCAGCCGCCAGCTGCGGACCCACTTCGGACCGGAGTACGACCACGCGGTCGAGGGCTTCGGTCAGAAGCGAGTGGCCGAGCGCGCGCTGCTCGATCGCGCCAGGCGCGTCGACAAGCTCGAGATCCGGCCGCTGCCGGCGCTGCGCCGCGACGAGCTGTGGAACCGCTGGCAGGCGGTCCAGGCGCAGTTCGTCGACGATCCGGGGACCTCGATCCACGAGGCCCACACGCTGCTCGCGACCGTGATGCGCGAGGAGGGCTACCCGACCGGGAAGTTCGACGAGGAGGTCGAGCTCTTGTCGGTGCACCACCCGGCCGCGGTGCAGCACTACCGGGAGGCCCACCGGCTCGCCGACGAGCGCGCCCAGGGACAGAGCGTCACCGAGCACCTCCGCCTGGCGATGATCCACTACCGCGCGTTGTTCGAGGACCTGCTCAACCTGGGCACGTCCCGCGACGCCACCCGTGACGCCACTCGCAAGGAGGCCCGCCGTGAGGTCTGACCAGATCGACCGCAACCATCGCACCGACGGCACCGGCGGCACCGACCGCGCCGACCGCGCCGACCGCGCTGACCGGGACGATCGCGACCGCGCGAGCCGCCGGATGACGGAGCCGATGCGCGCGGGGGCAGCTGATGGCGACCCCGAGCTGCGCGACCGCGCGAACCCGGTCGGCTCGCGGGGCGACGGCGAGCTCTCCGGCTCGTGGCAGGACATCAAGAGCCGGTTCGTCGACGATCCTGCGGGCGCCGTCGCCGAGGCCGAGGAGCTGGTGCGCCGGGCGATCGACGAGCGGATCCGTGCGCTCCAGGCCGAGGCCGAGGCGGTGTGCGCGGCCGATCGCGACAGCGCTGCCGACGGGGCCTCGTCTACCGAGGCCCTGCGCGCGCGGCTGATCCGGCTGCAGGCCTACGGCGAGCAGCTCGCGGCGAGCTCGGCCCACTGACAGCGGCGCGGTGAGAGCAGCGCGGCGCGCGCTACTGCGCCATCTTGAAGTCGTCGCCCTTGGGCTCTTGCAGCCGGGCGACCGGCTTCTCGGGCGGCGCCTTGGCGTCGGGGTCGGTGTTGGTCCCGCGCCGGACGTACTCGGTGACCGGCTTGTACTCGATCGTCCACTTGTTGGACTTGACCAGCTTGCCGCCCTGGTAGAACCGGCGGAATCGCTCGAGCTTGTAGCCGTTGAACCCGGCCTGGTCGATCGACGTCACGTCCTTGGGGATCTCGTCGTCGAGCCGCTCCTCGGTCCCGAACGGCGTCGACTCGAGGATGTGGCGCTCGAACACGACCTTGTCGTACGGCCGCGGCTTGCCGAGGATCTCGACCAGTGCCTCGCCGTTGGCGACGCGGTAGTGGATCACGACCGGGAATTCGTACGGGTTCTTGAGCTTGAGATCGGTGTTGGGCCACACCACGGTGGCGTCGAAGCCGAGCGGGGTGTACGCCGACGGCCGCGAGTGATTGATGGTCTTGACGATGTCGAGCCCGGCGAAGAACGCCGCGCCGAACAGCGTCGTCGAGATCTGGCAGGTGCCGCCGGCCAGGCCGTCGACCATCTCGCCCGCGGTGATGACGTGGGCGATCTTGTAGCCCTCCTTCTCGGAGCGCTCGCCGACGGCGGCGTTGAACGACCACTCCTCGCCGGGCCGGAGCACGACGCCGTTGAGCTTGCTGGCGGCGAGCTTGAGGTTGAAGTTGCGGTCGCGGTCGGTGACCGGGAACCGGGTCAGGTGGTGGCCCATCACCGTCGAGATGTCGTCGATGCCGAGGGTCTGCTTGGTCACCGCGGCCGACACCGCGACATTGACCAGCGCGAGCCGGGTCGCGCCCTGGCGCGCGCCGGCCTCGAGCACGGGCAGCGATGCCCACACGTCGAGGCCCTGGCCGGGCCGGTCGTCGTGGATCTGGCGCTCCTCGAGATCGAGGTAGGCGTTGATCGGCGACACGTCGTGGCTGGCCTTGATCGCGAGCAGCGCCTTCTCTGCCCGGTCGCGATCGATGCGCAGCGGCAGGCTGCCGCGGGCGGCGAGCGTCGCGAGATCGCCGTGGGCCGCGCCGGTCTCCTCGGGATCGATCGCGGCGCCGAGCTGTGCCCAGGTCTGGGTGATGCTGCCGTGCGCGGTGACGAGCTCGACCGAGCGCGCGAGGTATCCGGCGAGGCCGGGTGGCGGCTCGCCGGCCGGCTTGACCGCCGCCGCGACCCGCACCGGCTCGACCGGCGTCGCCGCGCGCGCCTCGTGGCGTGGGCCGAGCACGAAGTAGCCGGCGACCAGCCCGGCGGCGACCGCCAGCATGCCCCCCGCCATGCCGAGCAACACCGTGCCACGCGGCTCCGATCGAGTGCCTCCCGATTGCGACATCGTTCTCCTTCTTATCACGAGCAGTCTGCTCCGATCGCTGCATGGCCGGGGCCATGTGGAGATCGGTGCGATCACATGGATCGCGGGCAGTTGCGCGGTCGCGCGCCGGCCGTGTCTGGACGCACGCGGCGTGGCGTGTCCGGACGGCCACGCGCCCCGACGCTCGGTGCGCCGGGCCGGCGAGGCCGGGGCGTGGCCGGGGCGTGGCCGGGGCGTGGTTTGACAGGTGGCATCCCATGGTGCAGCCTGCAAGAGATGGCCTCCTCGCTGATCCAGCGCAACAAGGCGGTCGCCAAGCGCAAGGGCGCCCTGGCGGCGGTGACCGCAGCCGGTGCCGGGCTGGTGGTGGTCGCGGCCTCCCCGGTGGTCGGGATCATCGGCCTGGCCGGTGCGGCGTATCTCACCTGGGACTGGTTCTCGTTCCGGCTCAAGAACGGCATGCGATTCTGATCTCCGCGTGACGGACGCGGCGATCGACGGAGGCTTCGCGCACGGTCTGGTCGGGGTCACCCTGGACGGACGCTACCGGCTCGACGCCGTCCTCGGCGAAGGCGGCATGGGTTCGGTGTTCCGGGCGACCCAGCTCGCGATGGACCGCAAGGTCGCGGTCAAGCTGCTCAAGCCGCACCTGACCGGCGACCAGGCGGCGCTCGAGCGGTTCGCCCGCGAGGCCCGCACGACCCGCAAGGTCGACTCGCCGCACGCGGTCAAGATCCTCGACTTCGGCGTCACGCCGCTCGGGGACTACTACATGGTGCTCGAGTACCTCGACGGCCGGACCGTCCAGCGCGAGCTCGAGATCGATGGGCCGTTCGCGCCGGCGCGGGTCGCGCACATCGCACGCCAGGCGCTGCACGCGCTCGGCGCCGCCCACGCCCAGGGCCTGATCCACCGCGACGTCAAGCCCGACAACCTGCTGCTGATGCGGGTCGGCGCCGACGGCGACTACACCAAGGTCCTCGACTTCGGGGTCGCCAAGCTGATGCAGGGCGCCTCCGGCGATCCGGCGCAGCTCGCGTTGACCGCGGCGGGCATGGTGTTCGGCACGCCCGAGTTCATGTCGCCGGAGCAGGCCTGCGGCCAGCCGCTCGACGGCCGCAGCGACCTGTACTCGCTCGCGGCGACGATGTTCGTGATGCTGACCGGCACCGGGCTGTTCGAGGGCAACACCGCGATCGAGTGGCTCACCCACCACGCGCGGACGCCGGCGCCGCTGCTCGCGATGGTGCGGCCCGAGCTCGCGGCCTACCCCGCCCTCGACGCCGTGCTGCAGCGCTGCCTCGCCAAGCACCCGGGCCAGCGCCCGGCGACCGCGGCCGAGATGGCGCGCCAGCTCGCCGAGCTCGAGCCCGCGCTGGCGCGCCGCACCGCGCATCCGTCGCGCCCGATCGCGAGCAAGCCGACCCCGAGCCGCGCCTCGAGCTACGTCGAGGTCCTGCGCGACACCAGCCCGGCGAGCAGCACGGCGGCGCTCCCGGCGTCACCCGGTGGCGATCGACAGCCCGCGGCACCCGCCGCCGGGCTCGCGCTCCGGCCCGGCCCGGGCGCTGCGATCCCGGGAGGACCCGCGGGTCCCGCGCGCGCCGCGGCACAGGCCCCGCCCGCTGATCTCGCCGGACGCGCCGCCGCGCCGGCTGCGGGAGCCCGCAGCGCTGGGTCCACGGCCACCACCGGGATCCGCGCGATCCGCCCGGCGCGCCGCCGGCTCTCGCTCTGGCTCGTCGGGATCTCGATCGCGTCGCTGATCGGCGTGGCGGTCGGGCTGTCGGTGCGCCGCTCGAGCTCGTCGGCCTCGGTCGCGACGCCCGCGCCGCTGCCGGTCGCGGTGGCCACCGCCGCCGCGGTGCCCGCCGACGCTGCCGCGCCCGAGACCGGTGCGCCCGCCGCCGCGCCGCCGGACGCGGCCGCACCGTCGGCGGTCGCCGGCACCCGTGTGGTCGCCGCGGTTGCCTCGCACCCGGCGCGTCCCCCGGTCCGCGTGGCAGCGGCGCCGCGCAACCCGGCAGCCGAGGAGCACCTGCGCGCCGCCGAGGATGCCTTGCGCGGCGCCAACACGCTGCGCCAGCTCGCCGAGGCCGACCTGGCGCTGCGCGCCGATCCGCGCAGCGCCCGCGCGCGCTACCTGCTCGGGGACGCGCTGATCAAGAGCGGCGATCTCGACCATGGTTGCAACTACTTGGCGGCGATCAGGCAGGTCGCCGCCGCCCGCGCCCGCGCCCGTGCCGCCGGTTGCCCGGGCGATTGATTTGGATCACCGCGACCCCTATCCTAGCGGCGGAGCGAATGACGGCGACTGCCGGGACGACGACCAGCCCACCGACGCGCCTGGCCCCCGGCTTCCAGCTCGGTGATTATCGCATCGGCGCGCCGCTGTGGCCGCTGCGGATCGCCGACGCCTACCGCGCGGACGGCCCGGCCGGCGCCGCCACGCTGTACGTGATCCACGCCCGGATCGCCCAGCACGCCGGGGTCCGCGACCACGTCGTCGCGGGCACGCGCGCGGCGGCCGCGCTACCGGAGCACCGCCACCTGGTGCGCACCCTGGCCGCGGGGTTGACCGGCGACATCCTGTGGATCGCGACCGAGGAGGTCGAGGGCTCGCTGGTCCGCGAGCTGATGGCCAAGAAGCGCCAGGCCGGCGTGCCGTCCCGGGCCGCGGGCCTGGGCACGCGCGCGACCGGCAACCTCATGACCGGCGTGGCCGCGGCGCTCGCGGACGCCACGCACGGCGCGCTGTCGAGCGAGTCGGTGGTGGTCAGCCGGACCGGCCGGGTCCGGGTGATCGACCTCGCGCTCGGCCCCGGGACGCTCGCGGCGATGGTCGCCGGCCTGATCGAGACCCCGAGCTCGCTCGCTCCCGAGGCCGCCGCCGGGGCACCGCCGAGCGCGGCGTCCGACGTCTACGCGCTCGGCGCGCTGCTCTACGAGGCGCTGGTCGGCCAACCGCTCGAGCGCGGGGGGCCGCGGCCGAGCGACGTGGTCGCCGGTGTCAACACCCAGATCGACGAGGTCGTCGCCCGCGCCTGCCACCGCGATCCGACGCGGCGGTTCGGCCGCGCCGAGGTGCTCGGCGAGGTCGTCGCCGAGGCGCTGCAGAAGGGCGGCGCGCTGCAGACCGCGTCGGTCCCGACGCTGGCGACCGCCCCGACGCTGGGCGACCAGGTGTCGCTGGCCGCCGAGATCGCCGGGCCGGGTGCCGCGGCCCCGCCGGCCGCCGACCGCGCGCTCGCCGCGGCGCTCGCCGACACCACCGAGAAGTGGCTGATCGGCCGCAACCGCATGGACTACGGGCCGTTCTCGCTCGCCGACGTGATCGCGCAGATCGAGCGCGGCGAGACCGTCGCCGGCCACCAGATCCAGGACAAGGACTCGGGCGCGCGCAGCGCGGTCGAGGACCACCCGCTGCTCGGACCGATCGTCGAGGCCGCGCGCCAGCGGCTCGACGACCAGCGCCGCGCGCAGGCCGAGGTCAAGGAGCAGAGCCGCGACAAGAAGCGCGGCGCGATGCTGTACGGCCTGATCGGGCTCGGTGTCGCCGGCGCCGCGATCGCCGCGTATCTGATCTTGACCTCGGTCGGTCGCGACGACGGCGCGCGCAAGGTCGCGCAGGTCAGCGCGCTCGACGGCGCCTCGCTCAAGGTCAAGGTCAGCGCGCCCAAGAAGCCGCCGCCGCGCCACGGCCGTCCCGGCGGCAAGCGCGCCCCGGGCGCCCCGGCGTCGGGCAACCAGAACCTCGTGCTCGATCTGTCCGACGACAGCGACGAGACCGAGACGCTCGACATGACCGTGGTCTACGGCGTGTACTCGCGCTACGGCCGCGGCCTGGGCAGCTGCCTGCAGGCCAGCGGCGAGCACAGCGCCAGCATCGGCATCATCATCGATGGTCCGAGCGGTCGGGTCACCTGGGTCAAGGTCAACGATGCCCAGACCGGCGGGCTGTACACCTGCCTCGGCAGCGTGCTGCGCGGCATGCAGTTCCCGAAGATCCACGGGCCGCGGACGCGCGCCGAGTTCGACCTCGCGATGTGACCGCTCATGCCGGACACGCCCACCCCCCAGCGCCCGCGCGCGACCCCGAGCCAGCCGATCGCGGCGAGCTCGGCGTCGAGCGGCCGGTGGCGGTACGCTCCCGGCAACGGCGATCCGCGCGCCGCGCTCGCCCGGACGATCCCGCGGCGCCCCGGCGTATCGTGGTGGCTCGGCATCGTGCTGGCGCTCGGCTTCGCCGCGCTGGTGACCCCGGCGATCACCGCCGAACGCTGGCTGTTGCGGTTCGATGTCGGCACCGTGACCGAGAAGCAGCCCGCGCCGTTCACCGTGCGCGCGCCGATGACCGGCTACGGCAACAACCGGATCGGCGGCGGCGTCGTGGTCGCCCGCGGCGAGATCGCGACCCGCGACGAGGCCGCGCTCGCCGACGAGGTCGCCGCCGCGATGCCGCGCGGCCCCGGGCTCTACCTCGCGTTCTTCGCGCTCTGCTTCGTGCTGGCGGCGCTGTTCACCCACCACATGCGGCGATCGAACAAGGGCCGGCTGCTCCGGGTCCAGATCGTGAGCCTCGCGCTGATCGCCGTGCTCGCGGCGCTGGTCAAGCTCGCGATGCTGTCGACCGCGCTGTCGGCGCTGGTCGTACCGCTGGCCGCGCTCGCGATGGTGCCGACCATGGCGCTCGATCGCATCGTCGGGCTCGCGACCGGCGTGCTCGCCGCGCTGGTGCTGAGCCTGCAGGCGCCGTTCGACATCGGGCTCGCCTTGCTGCTGCTGGTCCAGGCCGCCGCCGCGGGGCTGCTGGTCACCGAGGGCAGCAAGCGGCGCTGGCTGCCGGCGCTGACCGCGGGCCTGGTGACCACGCTGTGCACCGGGGCGACCTACCTGCTCGTGACCTACCTGACCACCGGCCACACCCCCGAGCTCGGTGATCCGCTGCACTCGCCGTGGCTCGCCGCCGCGATCGGCCCGGCGCTCGCCGCGGTGCTGACCGCGCCGCTGATCCCGATCTACCAGCTGCTGGTCGGCGAGATCACGCAGGGCAAGCTGTTCGCGCTCGAGGACCTCGGCCACCCGCTGCTGCGCCAGATCGCCGAGAGGTCGCCGGGCACGTGGCAGCACTCGCTGATGATGGCGAACATGGCCGAGATCGCCGCCAACGCGATCGGCGCGAGCGGCCGGCTGGTCCGGGTCGGCGCGTACTTCCACGACCTCGGCAAGTCGCTCCAGCCCAAGTACTTCATCGAGAACCTCGAGGCCGGCGAGACCTCGCCGCACGACCTGTTGCCGCCCGAGGTCTCGTGCGACGCGATCTTCGCGCACGTCACCGAGGGCATCGTGACCGCGCGCCGCGCCGGGCTCCACGAGCGCATCGTCGACTTCATGCACATGCACCACGGCAACGGGGTGCTCGAGTACTTCTGGGCCCGGTGCCGCGAGCAGGGCAACCCGCACGGCTTCACGATCGACCGGTTCCGCTATCCCGGCCACCCGCCGCAGAGCCGCGAGACCGCGCTGCTGGCGATCTGCGACGCGGTCGAGGCGGCGTCGCGCACGCTGACCAAGCCCGACGCCACGGCGATCGACGCGCTGGTCCAGCGCATCGTCTACGGCAAGCTCCACCTCGGCCAGCTCGACGAGAGCGGGCTGTCGATGAGCGACCTGCGGCGGATCAGCGACTCGCTGCGCGAGACCATCCGCCACGCCAACCACGGCCGGATCGAGTACCCGTGGCAGAAGGCCGGCCAGGACGCCAGCGCGAGTGCACCGGCGTACAGCACCACGGCACCGCGGCTCGACTCGCTCGACCGCCAGCCCCGCCGGGACAGCGCGCGGCACGCCGAGCCGCCGCCGGGCGTCGGTCCGGGCGTCGGCGATCCCGTCGGCGAGCCTGTCGATGACGCCGACCGCGACGCGGCGCTGGCCGTGACCGACGATGTCCGGGGCCCTGCGACCCGGCGCTCCGGCGCCGAACCACCGGGCACCGAGGCCGCCGACGCGGCGCGGATCCGGCCGGGGACGGCGCGCAACGCGGCGCCCGGCGAGCTGACGGTGCGGCTCGAGCCGCGCTCCGAGCCGGTGCCCGACCGCCGTCCCGAGCCGGTGTCCGAGCGCCGTCCCGAGCCGGTGCCCGACCGGCGTCCCGAGCCGGTGCCCGATCGCCGCCCGGACGGCGCGCGCGGCGCGGGGATGTCGACGCTGCCCGGTCGCGCCCCGGGTCCCACCCTGCCCGCCGACGAGCCGTCGCCCGACAGCGACGCCGGGCTCGCGCGTGCGTTCGAGCGCAGCGAGGTGATCACGCCGGCGATGGTCGGGGGCGATGCGCCGAGGCGCGATCCTGCGCAGACGATCCCCGGACGCGCACCGGGGCCGATGGTCCAGCCCGAGTCGGAGCCAGCGGCGCCGCCACCGCCACTGCCGCTTTCTCCGTCCCTGCTCGACGAGCCGGCGCGCACGCGCGCTCCGCTGCCGCCGGCCGGGGCCCGGCCGCCGACCGCGCCACCGCCACTCGGGGCCCGGCCGTTGACCGCGCCACCGCCGCCGAGCGCCGGCCGGGCGGCCGAGCTCGCGCGCACCGCGGGCCCACCTGGGCCGGTCGATCTCGACAGCGCGGTCAGCCATCCGCCGCCGCGGCGCCCTCCTGCCGCACAAGCCGCGCTGCCGGAGGATCCGGCGCAGCTCGCCGCGGCGCTCGCCAGCCTCGTCGCGCGGGTCAGCGATGCGCCGTTCGGCAAGCCGACCAGCGACGAGGCTGCCGCGGTCACGCAGCCGTCGCTGGCGGCACCTCCCGCCGCGGGCGGCGCCGACGTAGGCACCGCGGAGCTCGGGACCTCGGCCCCCAACACCGCCGGCACCGCCGACCCCGCGCCGGACTCCGGAGACGCCGACCCCGGCGGCGCAGACGCCGACGCGGCTGTCACCCGGCCGGCGCTCGCGACCGCGCCGCGCGCGAACGGTCCGAGCGGGCAGCCACCGCCGGCCAGTGCCCACGATGCCACCGGCCGCGATGCCACCGCCCGCGATGCCACCGACCGCGATGCCACCGACCGCGATGCCACCGGCCGCGATGCCACCGGCCACGACACCACGGGCCGCCACGTCACCGCCCGCGAGGCGATCGGCCTCGACAACCTCCGCGGCGACGCCACCGGCCGCCATGCAACCGGAAGGACCCGAGCGAGCGGCCTCGGCGGCGACTCGCGGTCCGCGCTGCTGCAGACGCTGCGCGGCCACGTCGACGAGACCTCGCTGCGGCGCCCGGCGATCGATCCCGCCGCGCCGGCCGCCGACCCGCACCGCGACGACGACGTCCGGGTCACGGCGCCGCGCGCGGCCACTGCGCCACCGCCCGCCGATCCGCCGCGCAGCCCCGATCTCGCGGCGCGCGGCATCCCCGCCGCACACGAGCTCGATGCCGGCGTGACCGAGCCATCGCTGCCGGTGCTCGCGGTCGGCGACCAGCGTCGGATCGATCTTCCGCTGCGCCCCGGCGAGGCCGCCGAGCGGTCCGCCGAGGCCAGGCCCGGGTGGGTCGAGGGCCTCGCGGCGCGGATCGATGCCGCGCTGTCCGACGAGTGGGGCCACGAGACGCCGATCGTCGCGCCGACCAAGGCCGAGCTGCGCGCGCTGCTCGGCCAGCCCGATCCGACGCGGCAGCAGCCGCTCGACGAGATCGCGCGGCTGCAGCGCCGCGCCGCCGAGCTCGGCGAGTCGCCGGCCCCGCGCCGGTCGCCGCACCCGACGACCGAGGTCGATCCCGACGACATCGAAGCCGCGATCGAGGTGGCGCCGCCGGCGCGCCGGCCGACCCACCCCAACGCGATCCGTGCGACCAAGCCGAGAAAGCCGGAGTGAGACGGCCGGGGCGCCTGGTGACGCGGCCGAGGCGCTTGCCACCGCGGCCTCGGCTGCGCGTCGCGGCGCTCGGGATCGCCGCCGCGTGCGCACACGCCGCGCCGGTCGCGCGCGGTCCCGCCGCCGCGGTCCGCGACGAGGTCGCGCAGGCCGAGACCGCCGAGAAGGCGCGCCGCCACGACCTCGCGCGCCTGCACTACCAGCGCGCGATCGCCGCGGCGCGCGACGCCGACAGCATCGCCTACGCGCGCCACGAGTACGCCGAGACCCTGGTCACCTGGGGCGAGGCGCCCGAGGCCCGCGCCCAGCTCGAGGTCGCGGTCACCGCCCGGCCCGGCGATCCGGGGGCTTGGCACGACCTCGGCCTGCTGCGCCATCACGCCGGCGATGACCCGGGCGCGATCCAGGCGCTCGCGCGCGCCGAGCAGCTCGCGCCGGGCGACGTCCGCCCACGCACGGCGCTCGCGGCGCTGTACTGGCGGCTCGGCGACAAGGCGAGCGCGGCCCGCGAGTACCGCGGCATGCTCGCGCTCGACCTCCCCGACCGGCTCCGCGCCAAGGTCGAGTGGGCGCTCGCCGAGCTGGCCAAGCCCTGAGCGCCGCGCAATACTCGAAGACGTGTTCCGGGACCTGCGGTTACGCAAGCTCGTGCTCGGCGCGGCGCTGCTCGCCGGCGCGGCGCGGCCGGCAGCCGCCAACTTCGACTGGGCCGGCCACGTCGAGCTCGATGCCCAGGGCCTGAGGAGCGATGACCCGGGCAAGCGGCTCGAGGCGGTCAGCGATCTCGGCAAGTACGACATCTCCCTGACCCAGGGCTACCTGCTGCGCGCGCTGACCGACCCCGACGAGAAGGTCCGGGTCGCCGCGGCCCGGGCGCTCGGGCTCGGCGGCTCGGCCGCCGCGATCCCGACGATGATCGAGTGGCTCACCGACCCCGAGATCAGGATCAAGCAGGTCGGCGCCGACGTGCTCGGCGACATCGGCGGACCCGAGGCGACCTCGGCGCTGACCCGATCGCTCGGCGACAGCGACTCGTCGGTGCGGATGCACGCGGTCAAGGCGCTCGGCGCGATCGGCCGGCACGGCAGCTCGGCGGTCGTGATCGCGCTGATCCCGCGACTCGACGACGACAAGGCCGACGTCCGGATCGCCACGATCGCGCAGCTCGAGGAGCTCGGCGATCGCCGCGCCGTGATCCCGCTGGTCGCCCGGTTCGGCGACACCGCGCCCGAGGCCCGGCGCTCGGCGGTGCGCGCGGTCGGCAAGCTCGGCGACCCATCGGCGGTCCCCGCGCTGGTCCGGCTGCTGAACGATCCCAACGAGGACGTGCGGACCGCCGCGGTGGGCTCGCTCGGCCTGCTCGGCGCGGTCGACGCGATCGACGCGCTGACCGATCAGCTCGCGACCGGGACCGACAGCTACCGCCAGAAGGTCGCGTACGCGCTGGGCCAGATCGCCGCGGTGCCGCGCTCGGGCAAGGCCGGCGAGGATGCGATGCGCACGCTGGTCGGCAACCTCGCGACCCCCGCGTCGCGCAACGCCGCGCGCGAGGCGCTGCATGTCGCCGGCAAGGCCGCGGTGCCGGCGCTGGTCGCCCACCTCCAGGGCCGGATCCCCGGCGATCCGGCGACCGCGGTCGCGCTCCTGACCGAGACCGGCGACGCGCGCGCGACCGCTGCGCTCGCTGCCGAGCTCGAGCGTGGCCGGGTCGCGACCCCGCTGGTGCTCAAGGCGCTGGGTGCGACCGGCGATCCGCAGGCGCTGGTGCCGGTGCTCGGCGCGCTCGGCAGCAAGGACGCCGCGATCCGGATCGCCGCGATGGAGGCGCTGCGCCCGCTGCTCGGCTCGGACGCGCGCGCCGGCGACGTGCTGATCGAGCACCTCGGCGACGA
>DASWRS010000275.1:0-8094 GCA_036403075.1 Kofleriaceae bacterium | reverse complement strand
CCCGCGCTGCTGGTCCTGACCGGCCCGCGCACCGGGCAGCGCATCCCGCTGCAGAACGGGTTCCTGATCGGCAAGGCGCCGACCTCGCACCTGATGCTCGACGACGGCTACACGTCGAGCCAGCACGCCCAGATCGCGATGGACGCCGCCGGCCACTGCCGGCTCTACGATCGCAACTCGACCAACGGCACGTTCGTTAACGGCGTGCGCGTCACCGAGGTCGCGCTCGATCACGGCATGAGCGTCCGGATCGGCTCGACCGAGCTACGGTTCCTGGCACAATAGGAGAGCAGTCGAGCGATGTTCAAACCCACTGGTAACCTGATCATCGGCGACGAGGTCATCAACATCAACGCGCCGGTGATCAACTGGCGCGAAGGTCCTCGGTGGGACGCCCGGAGCGAGTACTGCATCCCGACCCGGACCGAGGCCGCCCCGGCGTGCCTGCCGGCGGCCGGCAAGGGCCAGTACCCGTACGGCCCGCCGCCGCTGCCGTACACCAAGCGCTACGCCTGGCGCCCGGGCCTGGGCGAGAACCCCAAGCCCGCCGCGGTCAAGGCAATGGTCAAGCAGTTCGTGATCCACCACGATGGCTGCGCCTCGGCGGACATGTGCTTCAACGTGCTGCACAACGAGCGCGGCCTGTCGGTCCACTTCCTGGTCGACAACGACGGCACGATCTACCAGACGATCGATCTGGGCCTGATGGCCTATCACGCGTCGGACTGGAACACGTACTCGATCGGCGTCGAGCTGTGCAACTACGGCGAGGCGTTCCGCCGCCCCGAGTACTACGACGCCGGCCACGCCGGCCCCAAGCGCGACGTCTCGCTGTGCAAGATCAACGGCAACACGCTCAAGGCGTTCGACTACACGCCGGCGCAGATCGACTCGTTCTCGCAGCTGTGTCGCGAGCTACTCCGCCTGTTGCCCAACCTGCCCGCCGAATATCCGCAGTCGAGCCCCGGCGTGCCGAGCTGGGACACGATGAAGGACGCCACGATCCGGCGCGAGTCCTACGCCGGCTACGTCGGCCACTACCACATCAACACCCAGAAGTGGGATCCGGGTCCGTTCGACTTCAAGAAGTTCTGCACCAAGCTGCGCGGCTCGCTGTGCTTCCCGGTGTTCCCGAGGATGGAGCCCCGGCCCGAGGACAAGGACCGCGAGAAGCCGGTCCTGCCCGACGACTCGACCGAGCTCCGGCTCGCCGCCAAGGCGCTGTACGCGCTCAACGAGGAGCGCGCCGACGGCGGGTTCTTCCCGATCGGCCCGTGGGGCGAGACCGCGCTGTGGCACGGCGGGATCCACATCGTCGGCAAGCGCGATGGCGGCGTGTTCGCGCCCTACCCCGGGCGCATGGTCGCCGCGCGCATGACCCGCGACACGTCGATCGGCTCGATCAACTTCGTGCTGCTGCGTCACGAGATGGCGCTCGGCGCCAAGAAGGTCCAGTTCTACTCGCTGTTCATGCACCTCGCCGACGAGTCCCGCCAGGGCAGGCCCGCCGAGTGGATCACCAAGGACGGCTGGAAGAAGGCCCAGCCCGGCCAGGTCGCGCTGCTCGACGAGCCGATCGAGGCCGGCGCGCTGATCGGCCACGTCAGCACGGTCGGGCCCGGCGAGCTGTCGCGCGCGCAGGTCCACGTCGAGTTCTTCTCCGAGCAGTTCATCGACGATCCGCAGTGGCAGCTGGTCGACGGCACCTCGGGCGGGCGGTTCTGCGAGGCCCCCGAGATCCTCGGCAGCATCGACGAGAACCACGATGGCGTGGTGGCGCGCGCCGAGCTCGCCCAGTTCTTCGCCAGCGGCGGGGCCGAGCCGCTGCGCCGGATGGTCACGCTCCACGTCTCGGAATGGACGTTCGAGCCGAGCTGGGGCGACGCGCTGCGCGTCACCAAGGACTTCAAGGCGATGAAGCCGGCCGAGATCGACGCGATGGTCGCCGAGCAGATCACGCCGGGCCTGTGGTGGGACGCGCGGGTCGCCAAGCACTGCCGGCTGCCCAAGGACGGCGTGGTCCACCACTACCACCCGATCGCGTTCATCACCTGGTTCAAGAACGCGCTGATCGAGTCCGCCGCCGCGGACGCCAAGAACGGCCACAAGGTCGACGCCAGGGACGTCCGCGAGGTCCCGCCGTCGATCACCGATGACTTCGGCGACAAGTCGGGCACGTCGATGCGCTCGGCCGCCGACGTCACCGAGGACCCGTGCAACAAGAACCTCACCCTCGAGCAGATGGTGCAGGGCTTCGACGCGCAGGAGTGCAGCCAGTGACCGGCGGCAAGCCGAGCTTGCCGTGGCGCCCGCCGACCCGGCGCGCGTTCGTGACCATGCTGGCGGCCGCGGCCGCGGCGATCGCGATCAAGGACCGCGGTCGTATGCTCGGCGAGCCCGCCGACGACGATCGGCCGCGCAGCCCCTGGACCGGCACGACGCGGTGGATCGGTCACTGCTGATCGGGCGCAGCGGCGCCCCCGGTGACCGAAACTCCGAGCGCGACCCGCAACTGAGGTACTGTTGCGCGCATGACGGCTCGCCGCCTGATCTCCGTGTTGAGCGTTGGCCTGGGCGCAGCACTGGCCGCCTCGGCCACGGTCGTTGCACAGCCCAAGCCCGCGGCCAAGAAGCCGGCGCCCCGGGCCGCGCCGAAAGCCAGGCCCAGGACGCCACTCGCGCCCGCCAAGGACGGCGCCGCCGGCGCTGCGGCCGGTAGCGCGGCCGGCACCCCCGGCGCGACCGGCACGCCCGGCGGCGAGGGCTCCGCGGTCCAGATGACCGAGGACCCGCCGCCGTCCGACATGACCGGCACCGCCGAGAACCCGGACGCGCCGCGCACGATCCTCGATGCCGAGAACCCGGGAGTCTCGGCGTCCGCGGTGCCGCCCCCTGCGGTCACCGGCTATCCGGTCGAGGAGGTGATGCGGCCGATCACCTTGCCGCAGAACCTGTCGGAGGTCTCGATCGCACCGCACATCGTCGTGTCGCCGTACGCCGGCTCGACGGCGCTGCGCGCGCGCTACGGCATCACCTCCCGGGTCCAGCTCGGCCTGACCTACCTCGTCGGCGCGATCTTCGACGATCCGTCCACCATGGAGTCCCGCCAGGGCTTCCACCCCGGCAAGGCGGTCGGGATCGACGTCACCGTGATGCTGCAGGACTGGGTCGGCGTCCAGGTCGGCGTCCCGCTCTACATCAGCCCGCTCGCGCTGTCGCTGACCCTGGGCGCGCCGTTCAAGTTCCGGTTCGGCGACCGGTTCGCGATCGGCGGGCTCGACGACTTCTTGAACATCAAGCTCGATCGCTTCGCGCCGACGTTCTACCAGGAGCTGCAGAACGCGACCAACGCCAACGACACGATGACCAACACCATCAAGTCGGCGGGCGAGCTCCGGGTCTCGCTCTACGGCGCCTACCAGTACGAGCACGACCTCGCGTTGATCGGCCGCATCGGGATCCAGATGGAGGACTTCGCGACCGGCAAGACCGACGGCTGCCTCGGCGAGTGCCTCACCACGTTCCTCAGCGCCGGCCTGCGCTTCACGCCCCGCAAGTACCTCGACCTCGGCCTGTCGATCGGCTTCGACGACCTCGCCCACGGCGGCTCGTTCGCGCCCGCCGGCTTCCTCGCATTTCGCATCTGACGCGGACCACGCGGCGCCCGCGTGCGCCGCCGCGACGATCCGCGGTGCGCTTGTGCGCACATCTGCGATCCAGGAACTGTGCGTTTCCTGAATCGTCGCGGGAGCTCCGTACCCGGTGGTATACCCGGGCTGCCGAGACGGCTGGCGGTGCGATCGCCGGTGGTCTCGATCACCCCTTCAGGAGGAAGTCCATGCCAGGCAGCGATGATCCGAAGCCCGTCTTCCGAGCCAGCTCGCTCCGCCGCGCGACCACGGCCGCCGCGCTCGCCGTGCTCGCGGCCCCCGCGATCGCCTTCGCCGGCGATGTCGCGCCGTTCACCCCGGCGCTGCCGACCGTGACCGGCCCGATCCCGTCCACGCCCGACAACTTCGCGTTCGGCGTCGAGGGCTTCGATGTCCAGCCGCCGGTCCCCGCCGGCTATATCGTCGAGGAGTTCTTCGTCTCGGGCACCGGCAACCTCTACGAGTTCACGCCGACCGGCGTCCAGGTCGTGTCGCCCTGCCCGGCGGCCGCGACCTCGGGCTGCACGGGCATCCCGTACACCACCCGGCTGATCGTCAAGCGGCCGCGCCGCGATCACGAGTTCAGCGGCACGGTGGTGATCGAGCCGCTCAACCCCAGCGGCGGCTTCGACATCGCCGCGGTCTGGGACCGCTCGCGCGACTACTTCGTGCACAACGGCGACATCTTCATCGGCTGGTCGTCCAAGTCGGTGATCGTCAACGCGCTCAAGCAGTGGAACCCGACCCGCTACGCCCAGCTCCACTGGGACTACCTGCCGTTCGTCGCCGGCGGCAACAGCGGCGCGAACGACGGCATCACGTTCGACATCGCCGCGCAGATCGGCGCGCTGATCAAGCGCGGCGGCCGCGGCAGCCCGCTCCACGGCCTGCGCGTCGAGCACGTGCTCGAGAGCGGGTTCTCCCAGGACGGCGGCTTCACCTTCACCCAGGCCGACGTGTTCCACGCCGTGATGCGGATGCCGGGCGGCGGCCCGATCTACGACGGCTACATCCCGATGGGCACCAACGGCCCGAGCAACATCAACTTCGGCCTGACCCCGGCCGGCGCGCTGCCCGCGACCGATCCGCGCCGCAAGATGCAGCCGCGCGATGTCCCGGTGATCCACATTGACACCGAGACCGAGATCTTCCTCGGCACGCTGAGCCCGACCGGTCTGCTGTTCCGCCGCCCCGACGGCGATGCTGCCGGCGATCGCTACCGGCTCTGGGAGGTCCCCGGCGCCGCCCACGTCTCGAACGACTTCCACGAGCCGGTGACCCTGCTCGAGCGCGACGCCGCGCAGATCCAGAAGGTCGCCCTGGCCGACGCCCCGCCGCTCGGCTGCGCCCACCAGCAGTTCGTCAACGGGCCGATCCGCGGCATCCCCGGCGTGGTCGCCCCCGACGACTTCCCGTTCTCCTACGTCCAGAACGCCGCGTTCCGCGACCTGTTGCGCTGGATCGACGCCGGCATCCGGCCGCCGCACGGCACGCCGATCCAGGTCGACACCACCACGACCCCGGCGCACATCGTGCGCGACGCCCAGGGCAACGCGCTCGGCGGCGTCCGCACCCCATTCGTCGACGTGCCCGTCACCACGTACGTGCCGGCGGACAGCGTCGCCCACGTCACCGCCCAGTCCGGGTTCTGCGTGCTCTACGGCTACAACCTGCCGTTCGACGCCACCCGCCTGCGCGCGCTGTATCCCGACCACGGCGCCTACGTGCGGCAGTTCGCGATCGACAGCCTCCGGCTGGTCCGCGACGGCTTCTGGCTCCTGCCCGACGCGATCCAGGCGATCGAGCGGGCCGCGCGCAGCAACGTGCCCTGACCGGCGCCGCGCCCGCCGCGATCAGCTCGCGGCGGCGATCATCTCGCGCAGCCGCTCGAGCGCGAGCTCGAGCCGCGCCATCGGCGGCCCGAACGAGAACCGCAGGTGGCGCCGGAACCGAGACGCGCGGCCGCCGCGGCGCTTGCCCGGATCGACGTCGAAGAACTCGCCGGGCACGGTGATCACCTGGCGATCGAGCGCGGCGCGGAACAGCGCCATGCCATCGTTGAGCGAGGCCGGGAGGTGCTCGGCCGAGGCCCAGACGTAGAACGTGCCCTCGGGCGGCAGGTCGACGGTGAAGCCGAGGTCGCGCAGGCCGTTGAGCAGCTTCGCGCGCTTCTTGCCGAAGGTCTGGTGGATCGCCTTGGTCTCGGCCATCGCCGCGGTCGGCGCGAGCAGGTCGATCGCCTTGCGCTGCAGCGGCCGCGAGCCGCCGCCGTCGAGGAACGAGCCCGCCGAGATCACGCCGTCGATCACGCGCCGCGGGCCGACGGCCCAGGTGACGCGCCAGCCGGGGTAGCGCCAGTTCTTGGTCAGGCCATCGAGGATCACCACCGGATCGCGATCGACGTCCTCGACGTAGCGCGCCGCGGTCTCGATCCCGCCGAGCGCGACCAGATCGGGACGCCAGATGTAGTGCGAGTAGAACTCGTCGAAGATCAGCGCGCAGTCGAGCTCGCGCGCCACGGCGACCCACTCGGCGAGATCGCTGCCGCCGATCACCTTGCCGGTCGGGTTCGACGGGTTCGACGCCAGGATCGCCGACAGGCCGCGGCCCATGACCTCGCGGCGCAGCTCGGCGGCGGAGAACGCGTAGCCGCGCTCGCTCTCGAGCAGGATCGGGATCGGCGAGAACAGCCGGAACACGTCCAGCAGCTCCTCGTAGGCCGTGTAGTCGGGCAGGAAGTGGCCGAGGTTGATGTGGCCGAGCGACGCGGCGACGCGGGTCAGCGCCGAGCGGCCGCCGCCGGACACCGCGACGTTCTCGGCGCTGTACTTCTTGCCCATGCCGCGGCGAAACAGCTCGTTGTAGAACCCGGCGATCGCCTCGCGCAGCTCCCAGAGCCCCGCGACGGGCGCGTACTCGTGGTCGCCCTCGCGGATCGGCAGCTCGGCGATCCGGGGCGGCGCGCCGGGCAGCGCCTCGCTCTCGGGCATGCCCTGGCCCAGGTTGCACCAGTCCTGGGAGCTCGAGGAGTAGCCCCGGCGCTGCGCCTCGGTGGTCACGAAGATCACCCCGGTGCGCGGCACCTCGCGAAACGCCGCGAAGCTGGGCGTGGGGGCCTCGGGCTCGGCGGTGGTCTTGATGCGCGGCAGCGTCGTCATTGGTAGATCTAACCTTCTTCCGTCTTGCGACGGTTGTGAGTAAGACCCCCGTTCAAACCGTGCGTGCGAATTTCCCGCACACGGCTTACCGGTGATCGTTCAGGGCGCGGCAGTTGCGCTTTGCCGGGGTAACGGACTGTTCCGAGCAGTTTGTGGAGCCCGAGTTTGTGGAAGGCTTGCCGCGTCCATCGACGCATTTCACCGGCCTTCAGGTTCCGTCCTTTGCGGCGCCGCATCAGCTTGCGTAGCCTTGCCCAGACGTAGCCGTCGACCTGGTTGAACTTCGTCGAGGCATTCCCGGTCGCGAAGTAGCCGCCCCAGCCGCGTATCACCGGGTTGATCTTCGCGATGGTCTCGCGCAGATCCCGATGGCAAGCCGCGTTGGGTGTCAGCTCCTTCACCCGCTGCTTCACTCGCTTCACGCTCGTCTTCGATGGCCAGCGCTGCAAGAAGTACACGCGTTTGCGTTCGTTCTCCCAGATCTTGCCAGACATGCGCTTGTGCAAGTGACAACCGAGGAAGTCGAAGCCTTGCTTGCCTTGGCTCAGATCCAGCTTCCTCGTCTTGTCCGGATGCAGCTCGAGGCGCAGACGCGCGAAGATCAGCTTCACGCGCCGCTCTGCTTCATCGACGTTCTTCTTCGAGTCGCACACGATCACGAAGTCGTCGCAATAGCGCACCAGTGTGCCCACATGAGCACACTGTTTCGTCCACCGCTCGTCGAGAAACCCCAGATAGATGTTCGACAACAACGGCGAGATCACGCCGCCCTGCGGCGTACCGCTGAGCATCCTGATCTCGCGTCCATCGTCCATCACTCCTGCCTCGAGCCATTGCCGGATCAAGCTCAGCACCCGACGATCGCTGACCCGCAGCTGCACGCGCTTCATCAGGATCTCGCGGTCGAGGCTCCCAAAGAAGTCGCGAATATCTGCGTCGAAAACATGGTTGCCCTTGTTCCCTGAGCTGCGCAGACGAAGCTTTTCCAGCGCCCCCGTCGCCGAGCGCCCCGGCCGAAAGCCGTGCGAGCACTCCACGAAGTCGACCTCGAAGATCGGCTCGAGCACCAGCTTCGCTGCCGCCTGCACCACGCAATGGCGTACCGTCGGGATTCCCAGTGGCCGCCGTCCTCCATTGGATTTCGGGATCCAGTGCCGCCGCACCGCCTGCGGTCGGTACCGTCCTGCGCGGAGCGTCTTCGAGAGATCGTCCAAGAACGACTCTTCGCCTAACGCTCGGATGCTCGCGATCGTCTCGGCATCGACGCCCGCTGCACCCTTGTTCCG
>DASWRS010000274.1:0-8183 GCA_036403075.1 Kofleriaceae bacterium | reverse complement strand
GGCCCGGCGCGCGGCGCGACGTTCCCGCATGGCGCGGGGACCACCGGGAATGGCGTGGACCTGGCCGGGCTGGAAGCTGCGGCCGGGGCGATGCGCCCCGAGCGCGAGGATTCGGGGCTGCGCATGATCGGGTCGCTCGGCCGCGATCGCGCCGAGGCATCCGGTGAGCTCGCGCCGCTCGGGCATTCGCGTCCGATCCGCAGCGAGACCGCCCGCGAGCTGGTGACCATTCTTCCGCGGCGAATCACGCGCGAGCTGCCGATCCTGACGCCGGAGCTCGCCGAGTCGCTGCCGATACCGACGCCGACATCGCCGGTGCTGGTGCACCGGGCGGCGCCGCCGATCGAGACCGAGCCGACCCTGCGGGTCGCCCGCCCTGGGAGCGGGGTGCGTGCGCCGAGCCGCTCGCAGCGGCTGCTCCGCATCGTCCGCTCGGTGCAGGGCAGCGGGCCTGGGATCGGCGGGCTGCTGCTGATCCTCCTTGCGGTGGTGCTGGCGGGCACGGCGGTGTTGCTCCGGCTGCGCCGGCATACGCCGTCGCCCGCGTCGGTGGAGCCAGTGCACAACGCGCTCGGAGTGACGAACGCGACGCCCGATCCCGCTGTCGAGACGAGCTCGTCGCGCGCATCGACCGGAGCCGCGAGCGAGGCGCGGGGGGCGCAGCCGGAGACGTCCGGACCGGCGAGCGGGGAACGAGGCGTGGCGGGCGGGACGAGCGGAGACACGGCGCGTACGCCGAGCACCAGCAACCCGGGCGCGAGCTCAGGGGGGGCGACGAATGGCGGGGGAGGGGCGAGCTCAGGGGGGTCGACGAATGATGGGGGTAGGGCGAGCTCGGGGACGTCGACGAATGGCGGGGGAGGGGCGAGCTCGCAGCCGTCTTCGAATGGAAGCGCCGGCGCAGCGGCGGCGGATGCGGGGGGCGCACGGCCAGGGACGGCGGTGCGGCGTGACGGACCGGATCGCGCGACGGAGGCCAAGCTGCTATGCGATCAGGCGAGCAATGCAATGGAAGAGGGCGACTTCGCGCGCGCGTTCGAGCTGACGGTGGCGTCGCTCAAGCTGCGCAAGACCGCGCGGGCGTACATCCTGCGTGCGCGCGCCGAGCAGCGGCTGAACCGTGTCGACGACGCGCTGGCGTCGCTCGATCTGGCGACCGAGATCGCCCCGACCGCCGGCGCCGTCTGGGAGCAGCGCGGGCGGATCCTGTGGGCGGCGCGACGGCGCGACGAGGCCCGCGCGGCGTTCGGGCGATTCCTCGAGCTCGACCCGAAGAGTCCGAGGGCGGCCGAGGTCCTGCGGCTGCTGAACGAGCCGCGGTGATGCGCGTCCTCGGGATCGAGAGCTCGTGCGACGAGACCGCCGCGGCGATCGTCGAGGGCGGGCGCACGGTCCGCGCAGACGTGGTGGCGTCGCAGCACGAGGTCCACGCGCGCTACGGCGGCGTCGTGCCGGAGCTCGCGTCGCGCGCGCACCTCCTCAACGTCGTGCCGGTGATCCAGGCGGCGCTCGAGCGCGCCGGGGTGGCGCTCGGCGACGTCGACGGCGTCGCAGTCACGAATGCGCCGGGGCTCGTCGGCGCATTGCTGGTCGGTCTGCAGACCGCCAAGGCGCTGGCGTGGGTCACGGGCAAGCCGCTGGTTGGTGTCCATCACCTCGAAGGCCACCTGGCAGCAGTATTTCTCGAGGACGCCCCGCCGCCGATGCCGCACCTCGGGCTGATCGTGTCCGGCGGCCACACGTCGCTGGTCCGGGTCAACGGCCACGCCGACGTGGTCGAGATCGGCGCGACCCGCGACGACGCGGCGGGAGAGGCGTTCGACAAGGGCGCCAAGCTGCTCGGCCTGGGCTACCCCGGCGGCGCGGTGATCGATCAGCTCGCACGCGGCGGCGACCCGCGGGCGGTCGCGTTTCCCCGCGCGATGACTGCGAGCGAGCACGGCGCCGACTTCTCGTTCAGCGGGCTCAAGACGGCGCTGCTGCACCACGTGCGCGGCAACGGCGTGCCCGACGGTCAGCGGCTCGCGGATCTGTGCGCGAGCTATCAGGCGGCGATCGTCGAGGTGCTGGTGCGTAAGACCCGGCGTGCGGCGCGACGCGAGGGGCTGGACCACGTGCAGATCTGTGGCGGCGTGGCCGCGAACTCCGGGCTGCGCGCTGCGATGATCGCGGCGGGCGCCGAGGACGGGTTCCGGGTGTACATTCCGCCGCCGTCGCGGTGCACCGACAACGCAGCGATGATCGCGGCGGCAGGCTACCACCGGCTGGTGCGCGGCGATCGCGACGGGCTGGGGCTGGATGCGGTGCCGAGCGCGCCGCTGCCGAGGCGGGGATGAGGGGGCCGGCGCAGGCGGGTCGCGGGGGATGGGACGCGGTGCACGCGGGTGCGCGGGTTGCGCACGGTGCACGAACGCAGATGGCGGCGCGGGGCTACCACCGGCTGGTGCGCGGCGATCGCGACGGGCTGGGGCTGGATGCGGTGCCGAGCGCGCCGCTGCCGAGGCGGGCGTGACCGCGGGCAATGGCGCGCGGCCGCACGCGCGCGCCGAGCCGTTCCCGGATGCGCGGGTGCTGCTCGCACGGTATGGCCTCCATGCCAAGAAGCAGTTCGGCCAGAACTTCCTGATCTCGGACCGGGTGTTCCGCGCGATCGTCGATGCGACGGTGGCGAACGACGACGACTGGATCGTCGAGATCGGCTCCGGGCTGGGCACGCTGACCGCGCGGCTCGCCGAGCGCGTGCCCGAGGGCAAAGTGATCGCGCTCGAGCGCGATCCGGACATGATCGCGGTGCTCCGCGGGGAGCTGGGCGGGGTCGAGAACGTCGAGATCGAGGCGGCGGATGCGTTGCGCTACGATCTCGGGATGGCGGCGCGGTGGCGGGGCGATGCGATCGCGGTGTGCGGGAACCTGCCGTACCACATCGCGGCGCCGCTGCTGTTCCGCGTGATCGACGCCCGCGCGGTGATCCGCTGCGCGGTGGTGATGATCCAGAAGGAGATGGCGGACCGCATCGTCGCGTCGCCGGGGACCAAGGCGTACGGCGCGCTCGGCGTGATGATCCGGACCTACGCCGACGTCGCGATGGTCGCGAAGGTCAGCGCGGGGTCGTTCGTGCCGGCGCCCAAGGTCGACTCGGCGGTGATCAAGCTGGTGCCGCTGCCCGGCGCGGAGCCGAGGGCGCCGCTCGCCGACGCCGCGCACTACAGCAAGGTGGTCCACGCCGCGTTCGGCCAGCGCCGCAAGACGCTGCGCAATGCGCTGCGCGCGGTCTATGACGAGCGCGGGGTCGATGAGGCGCTGGCGGCGACGGGGATCGACGGAGGCCGGCGGGGCGAGACGCTGGACATTGCCGAGTTCGCTGCCCTGGCGGCGGCGCTCCCCGCCGCGGCGGTCACCGGCGCTTGAAGAACTGCACGGCGCGCTCGTGGGCCTGCGCGGCGGCGCGCGTGGCGAACGTGCCGAGGTCAGGCGGGGACGGCGGCTCGGGAGACTTGCTACCGCGACGGGGCCGGGCGAGGCGCCGGACGGGGCGCCGGGCGCGAGGCGGGGCGGCGCGGGGCGGGCAACGACGGGATGGCCGGCCAGGCGGCGGGGATGGTAAGGATGGCGTCGAGACGTATGCCCGAGCTGCCTGAAGTCGAGACGGTGCGCAGGACGCTGGCGCCGGCCGTGGGGGGCCGGATCTCGTCGGCGTGGACGAGCGGGATGGGGCTGCACATGGCGCGCAGGCCGCCGCTGGCCCGGCTCAAGCGGCTGGTCGGCGCGCGGATCACCGCGATCCGGCGACACGGCAAGTACCTGCTGCTCGACACCGATCGTGACGAGGCGATCCTCGTGCACCTCGGGATGACCGGGCGGCTGCGGCTCCACGGGGCGGCGGACCCGAGGGCGTCGCATACCCACGTGGTGCTCGGGCTCGGCCGGCGGGAGCTGCGGTTCGTGGATGCGCGCCGGTTCGGCCAGGTCGACGTGGTGGTGCTCGGCAAGGAGCGCGAGCATCCCGGGCTCGGGCTGCTCGGGCCCGACGCGCTCGACCAGGCGATCGACGTGGCCGCGATGCTCGCGCGGGCCCGGGACAAGCGCACGACGCTCAAGGCGTTCGTGCTCGATCAGCGCGTGATCGCCGGGGTCGGCAACATCTACGCCTCGGAGGCGCTGTGGCGCGCGAAGCTGCGGCCGACGCTGCGCACCCACAAGCTCACCGCCGCGTCGGCGGATCGGCTAGCGGCTGCGATCCGCGAGGTGATCGAGCGCGCGCTCGACAACGGTGGCACGACGCTCAGCGACTTCGTCGACGCGGACGGAACCGCGGGCGAGAACGCAGACTACCTGTGGGTCTACGATCGGGCCGGGCAGCCATGCGAGCGCTGCCGGACCGCAATCAAGCGATCTGTTCTCCAAGGTCGGGCAACGTATTACTGTCCAACGTGTCAGACCCCGTAAGCGGTCTGCGGCCTGGACGTTGCTGCGTTGGCTGGGTTTGCTCCGCGGCGCTCCGGTAGGATAGTGTGGCGGCCGGAAAACCGACGAAGGTCGCAGATCTAGCCGCCCGAATGACCACCGACGACGCCGACGAAGACCTGATGGTCCTGTACCAGCGGGGAGAGGTTCGTGCCTTCGAGCTGCTGCTGACGCGTCATCGCAAGCCGGTCTACAACTTCATCCTGCGGTTCGTCGGCGACCGGGAGACCGCCGAGGATCTGCTGCAGGAAGCGTTCATGCGCGTCATCAAGGGCGCGGAGGCTTACAAGCGACAGGCCAAGTTTACGACGTGGCTTTACACCATCGCCCGTAACCTGTGCGTTGACCAGACCAGGCGGCGCAAGCATCGCAGGCACGCATCGCTCGATGCACCGATGGATACCAGTGACGACAGCGGGACGCTGATGGATGTGATTCCTTCCAACGAGATGGCCAGTGATCGCAGGTCGGTGAACAAGCAGATGCACGAGACGATGCAGCGCGCGATCGCCGCGCTGTCCGAAGAGCAACGCGAGGTGTTCCTCATGCGTGAGTTCCTCGACATGCCATTCAAGCAGATCGCCGATGTCGTCGGTGTGCCGGAGAACACGGTCAAGAGCCGGATGCGGTATGCGCTCGAGAAGCTCCGGCTCGACCTCGACGAGTACAAGGACGTCGCGAAGGTCGCGCCGTGACGCCCCGGCGGGCCGCGCAGCCGGCGCGCCTGGCGGCGGCTGCGGCAACGGCGGCGAGGCTCACAGGCGTGCCTTGGCGTGGAACAGGCGCGCCTGGCGGCGCGACATCTCGACCCGGAGACCGCCGCCGAGCTTTACCAGGTAGCCGTCGTTGGGCCACGGGTCGAGCCCCTCGATGCGCTCGAGGTTGATGATCTGGCGGCGGTTGGCGCGGAAGAACAGCGCCGGATCGAGCCGGGCGCCGATCGCGTTGAGCGAGCGCGGCAGGACCGGCCGGTGGCCGGCGAAGTGGAGCCGCGCGTAGTTGCCCTCGGACTCGATCAGCACGATGTCCTCGACCGCGACGAACCAGCAGCGCTCGCCGTCGCGCACGAAGATGCGCTGGCCGCGGCCGAGGTGGTCGGCGGCGTCGGCGGGGCGGGCCACCGGCGGTCGGGCGGCGGCCTTGGCCACGGCCGCGGCGAGGCGCTGCGGCGCGATCGGCTTGACCAGGTAGTCGAGCGCGCTGACGTCGAACGCGCGGAGCGCGTAGCGATCGAACGCGGTGGTGAAGATCACCCCGGGCGCCTCGTCGAGCCGCTCGAGCAGCTCGAAGCCGTCGCAGCCGGGCATCTGGACGTCGAGGAACAGCAGGTCGGGGTGGAGCCGGCCGATCTGCTCGAGGGCGTCGTCGGCATTCTTGGCCTCGCCGACGATCTCGATGTCGCCAAGCGCCTCGAGCAGGCGGCGCAGCTCGTTGCGGGCCAGGCGCTCGTCGTCGATGATCAGCGCGCGCACGGCGTCCTCACGGTGCGCTCGCGGCGGCGGTGGAGACCGGGACGGGGACGGTCAGATCGGCGCTCACCGAGTGGCCGTCCTCGCGCAGCGCCAGGCTGGCGCGCTCGCCGTACAGCAGGCGCAGGCGCTCTCGCGCGTTGGCCAGGCCGACCCGCGTCGAGTCGTCGCGCGCGACGATCCGGCCGGTGTTGGTGACGCGGACGCGCAGCGTGCCGGCCTCGAGCCAGGACGTGACGCCGATCGTGCCGCCGGCGGGCAGGCGCTCGATGCCGTGCTTGACGCCGTTCTCGACCAGGAGCTGGAGCAGCATGGTCGGGATCGGGACCGGGTGGGTTTCGGCGGCGATGTCGAGCTCGCTGGTCAGGCGCTCGTCGAGCCGGACCGCCTCGAGCGAGAGGTAGGTCCGGACCATCTCCAGCTCGGTCTCGAGCGGCACCGTGGCGACGTGGCCGGCCTGCATCGAATAGCGCATCAGCTCGGACAGCGCGGTGACCGCGGCCTGGGCCTTGGCCGGATCCTCGACGACGAGCGCGCGGACGCTGTTCAGGCTGTTGAACAGGAAGTGCGGGTTGATCTGCGACATCAGACCGTGCAGCCGGGCCTCGGTGGCGACGACCGCGAGCTGCAGGTTATCCATCTCGGCCTGGCGCCAGCGCTCGAAGTAGTGGATGCCGAAATAGGCAAAGTTCCAGATCAGGACGCACCAGATCGAGCTGCCGACCGCGGGCAAGACCCAGATGCCGAACACCTGGGAGCGCTCGGGATAGAGGATCAGGTAGAGCGGCATCGCGGTGTACGGGATCAGGATGCCGAGGACCACACTCGCCGGCAGGATGCGGGACAGGAGCTTGCCGGGGCCGAGGCCGGTCCAGCCCCGGCGGCGGAGATAGGCCCGGTAGAGGTGCGTCCAGGCGATCGAGCTCACGGGCGTGGCGGCGAGCAGGACCAGGTAGCGCCACGTGACCAGGTCGGTCAGCCCGACCGGCCCGGCGAGCGCGAACAGCAGGCCGATCACGGTCCACGAGAACCAGCCGGCAAGCTGGCACAGCCAGTACAGGAGCGCACGCCGGTGGATCACGATCGCCGTACATCGTAGCGCCGGTCGCGGCGCGGAGGGCGGGCATCGGACGAGCGGCCCGGGCGCCGGATGGACGGTCGCGTCGTGGGCCGGATGGATGGGCGCGCCGGATGGATGGGCGGCCCGATGGATGGGCGGCCGGATGGATGGGCGGCCCGATGGATGGGCGGGCCTGATGGATGGGCGGGCCTGATGGACGGTCGCGTCGCGGGCCCGATGGAAGGGCGGGCCGGATGGACCGAGCCGCGGGGTCAGCTGAACAGGTCGGTCTGCGGGCCCGGCGGCCGGACACAGCCGATCAGGTCCTCGACGTAGGGGTGCGGCCAGCTCAGCCGCGCCTCGTCGGGAAGCCGGCCGTGGCGCTCGGCGTAGGCGCGCAGCCAGCGCCGCGTTGCAGCGTTGGCGTAGCCGCCGCCGGTGATCGGGCCGAGCTCGGTCTCGTAGCGCGCGCGGATCTGGGCGAACCGCCGGTCGCGCGTGACCTTGGCGATCACCGAGGCCGCGGCGACCGACGCGTGCCGGTCCTCGGCGCGATCGTGCGATTCGAAGTGGGTGTAGCGCTGGCAGAGCGCGGCGAACATGTGCTTGCCGTCGGCGATGATCCGATCGACCGCGGGCGCCTGGTCGATCAGCCGGACCGCGAGCTCGCGCTCGAGGACGTTGAGCTCGTTGCGCGCCACGCGCAGGTCGATCTCGGTGTGCTCGACCTCGATCAGCGCGACGAACCGGGCGCGGGCGTGGATCTGGTCGGCGAGCGTGGCGCGGATCGCGTGGGCGTCCTCGCCGGCGCCGTAGGTCTTGGAGTCGCAGAGCCCGGCGCGGGTCAGCGCTCCGGCGCTGCGCGAGTCGAGGGCGACGGCGGCGATCACCATCGGACCGACCGCGGGGCCGCGCCCGGCCTCGTCGATGCCCAGGGTGATGCGGATCGGAGGAGCCGAGCTCGCGCGGGGCCGGGGCTTCGCCATGCGACGCCGATCCTAAACGGACCGGGTGACGGAAGGGAAGCGAGCGGCGGGCGTACCGGCGGGGGTCACAGGCGCGCCTCGGCAATCTCGAGGCCGCGGCCGACGCCGACCTCGAGGTCGAACACCTGGACGTCGAGCACGGCGGCCCAGTGATCGAGCCGGTGGGCGAGCGCGGTCAGGGCATCGGTCGTCGCGCGGGCGAGC
>DASWRS010000273.1:0-13855 GCA_036403075.1 Kofleriaceae bacterium | reverse complement strand
GCTCAGGCCGCGCCGAGGATCCGCCGCGCGCCCTGGGTGCCGCGCGCGAGCTGGCGGCCGCGCTGCTCGGTGCTGCCGCCGACGGCGCAGACCACGAGCGGGCTGCCGTCGACGACCAGGCGGGCCATCTCGACCTCCCAGTGCCGGCCGCCGCGCAATAGCGTGCCGCTGAACGCGTCGGTGCGCGCGGCGACCTGCGCCATGCTGGCGGCGACCTCGTCGCAGGCCTGGGCGTCGCCGGAGGCCGCGAGCGGGAGGCCGTCCTCATCGGCGACGACCATGGCGTGCATCCGCCCGTCCTCGCAGCACGCGAGCAGCTGGAAGGTCAGGGCCTGGGTGATGAGCTCGGAGCGTCGGTGCCGGCGATCTTGGGTCCGCATCTGCACATGGTCCCGAGCGCGGCACCCCGGGGCAAGAAATCGGCGGTGGCTTGGGAGTAAGCTGCGCGCGTGCGGTTCACCCTGCTCGCGTTCGTCCTTGCCCTTGTCCTCGCCCCCGCGCTCGCAGCGTGTCACCCACCCTCCACCGCCATGACGTCCTGGCCCAAGCTCGATGACAAGCTCCTCGCCGATGCCGCCGCGACCTTCAACTGGCGGCTCGGGCTACCCACCCCGCTGGCGATCACCCGCGACGGCGCGGTGCTGTTCCGGCGGACCCCGCCGCGCGACTTCGCGTCCGACCTCTACGAGCTGGCGCCCGACGGCAACCTGCGCACGCTGGCGACCGCGGCCGACCTGCTCGGCGCCTCCGAGGAGCACCTGTCGGACGCCGAGAAGGCGCGGCGCGAGCGGACCCGGACGGCGACCCGCGGCGTGGTCGACATCGACGTGTCCGACGACGGCAAGACCGTCCTGGTGCCGCTCGGCGGCAAGCTCCACCTGATCGATCGCTCGACCGGCAAGCGCGCCGTGATCGACCCCGGCGGCCCGGCCTACGATCCGCACCTGTCGCCCGACGGCACCACCGCCGCGTTCGTCCGCGACGGCGATGTCTGGGTCGCCTCGGCCGGCGGCGCACCGCGGCGGCTGACCCACCACCCCGAGGGCTTCGAGTTCGGCGTCGCCGACTTCGCGGCCCAGGAGGAGCTGCGGCGAGTCCGCGGCTACTGGTGGTCGCCCGACAGCAAGCGGATCGTGTTCCAGCGCAGCGACCTGCGCAAGATCGAGACCCTGTACGTCGCCGACGCGCGCCACAACGACCGCCCGCCGGTGCCGTTCCGCTACCCGCGGCCCGGCACGCCCAACGCGACCGTCGACCTCGGCATCGTCGACGTGCGCTCGCCGGGCGAGATCCGCTGGCTGACCTGGGACCACGCCAGGTACGAGTACCTGGTGTCCGTGCAGTGGGAGCCCAAGTCGCCGCTGTCGGCGCTGGTGATCGACCGCGACCAGCAGGACCTCGCGGTGCTGGTGTTCGACCTGCAGACCGGCACCAGCAAGCCGATCCTGACCGAGCACGACGATGCCTGGCTCAACGTCGACCTCGGCGCGCCGCGCTGGCTCGAGGACGGCTCGGGCTTTCTGTGGCTGACGGAGGCCAGCGGCCAGTGGGTGCTCGAGCGCCACGCCGCGGACGGCACCCTGGTGCGCGCGCTGACCACGCCCGAGATCGGGCTACGCGAGCTGGTCGGCGTCGACGACCAGGGCGCGATCGTCGAGGCCTCGGCCGATCCGACGCGCCAGGACGTGTGGCGGATCCCGCTCGACGGCGGTGCGCCGGTGCGGCTGTCCGACGGCGACGGCCTGGCCAACGCGACCGCGGCCAAGCACGGCAGCGTCGTGATCGACACCCAGCTCGCCGCCGGCGGCCGCAAGGCCGTGGCGATCACCCGGGCCGGCCGGCGCGAGCTGCCGAGCGCGGCGGAGCGCCCGGGCCTGGTCCCGACCACCGTGCTCGAGACCGTCGAGCTCGCCGGCCGGACCCACCACGTCGCGATCACCCGCCCGCGCAGCTTCGACCGGACACGGCGCTATCCGGTGCTGCTCAAGGTCTACGGCGGCCCGCACGCGGTCATGGTCGAGGCCGCCCGCGATCCCTACGTCATGGACCAGTGGTACGCCGACGCCGGGTTCATCGTGGTCCGCGCCGACGGCCGGGGCACGCCGCACCGCGGCCGGGCCTGGGAGCGCGTGATCCTCAAGGACCTGATCACGATCCCGCTCGAGGATCAGATCGCCGCGCTGCAGGCGGTCGGCGCCCGCCACGCCGAGCTCGACATGGCGCGGGTCGGCGTGTTCGGCTGGTCGTTCGGCGGCTACTTCTCGGCGCTCGCCGTGCTGCTCCGGCCCGACGTGTTCAAGGCGGCGGTCGCCGGCGCGCCGGTCACCGACTGGACGCTCTACGACACCGCGTACACCGAGCGCTACATGAAGACGCCCGAGCAGAACCCCGAGGGCTACCACGCGACCAGCGCGCTGACCCACGCGGCCAAGCTCGAGCGCCCGCTGCTGATCATCCACGGCATCACCGACGACAACGTCCACTTCGCCCACACGCTCGCGCTGATCGAGGCGCTCTACGTCGCGGGCAAGCGCGCCGAGGTGATCACGCTGTCGGCGACCCACATGGTTCCCGACCCCAAGCTCAACCTCGCGCGCGAGCAGGTCCAGATCGACTTCTTCCGGCAACACCTCGGGCCACCTTGACCGCATGATCGTCCACCGTGACGCGCGGTGCGTGGTGGTCGACAAGCCGTCGGGGATCGCGACCCACCGCGGCTGGGACGGCGACGATGACGCGCTGTTGCAGCGGGTGCGCGACGCGGTCGGTTGCTACGTGTACCCGATCCACCGGCTCGATCGCGGCGCCTCGGGGCTGGTCGTGTTCGCGCTCGATCACGACGCCGCCCGGGCGCTGTCGCTGGCCTGGGCCGGCGCCGACAAGCGCTACCTGGCGATCACGCGCGGCCATCCGCCCGAGCACCTGGTGATCGACCACCCGGTCCCGCGCGCGCCCGGCGAGGACCGCGTACCGGCGACGACCGAGATCTGGCGGCGCGACACGTTCGGGCGCTACGCCCTGGTCGAGGCCCGGCTCCACACCGGCCGGCTGCACCAGATCCGCCGGCACCTGAAGCACATCAGCTGCCCGCTGATCGGCGACGTGCGCTACGGCAAGGGCGAGCACAACCGGATCTTCCGCACTGAACACGGCCTGCATCGCCTCGCGCTGCACTGCACCCGCCTCGCGGTCGCGCATCCCGACGGTGGCGAGCTGGCCGTGACCTCGGCCCTGCCCGACGACCTCGCCGCCGCGATCGAGAGCTGCCGGCGGCACTATCCCGGTACGGGGCTGCCAGGGCCGGCGGCCTGAAGAAGGCTTCGCGAGCGCGCCAACGCGCGTGGCGGCGCTGTCCTCCGGGCGATCACCAGGCGGCGACCGCCGGTCAGGCGACCAGGCTCTGGTCGAGCGCGCGCGAGCTGGCGTCGAGCACCGACCAGATGATCGCGGCGATCACGGTGGCGACCGCGTCCTCCTCGCGCGGCGTCAGCACGACGCGCAGCTCCTGGATCTGGTCGCGGATCGACCGGACCATCGCGCGGTCGCAGCGGCCGCTGCGGACGGCGACCATGCCGGTGTTGAGCGTGTTGTGATCGAGCCGGAGATCGCCGAGCGGGGTGCGGCCGCCGAGCACCCGGCACGCGAGCTCGAGCCCGGCGGCGAACGCGTCGCGATCGGGGGTGGCGAGCTCGCGCTCGATCAGGCGGATCACCGCCGGATGCCGGATCGCGAGCCAGCTCGCGTCGTCGGTCGCCCGCTCCTGGACATCGTGGATCATGCCTCACCCTAGACACCGCCGGATCCGGGGCGCCAGTTTTCGGATATCGTTGGCGGATGGCTGGCTGGCGTCCGACCGTGCGATCCCCGATCGGGTATCGTGAAAGGTGGGGCGCCGCGTGAGCCAGGTGCAGGACCAGGTCAACAAGTCGCTGAAGCTGGTCGGGCGCGTCCTGGGCGACAAGTTCAAGCTCACCGCGTGCATCGGGATCGGCGGCAGCGGCGCGGTGTATCGCGCCGATCAGATCGCGCTCGGCCGCACCGTCGCGGTCAAGATCTTGAACGAGGAGCTCTCGGCCGACGCCCGGATGATCAAGCGGTTCCGCGACGAGGCGATGAGCGCGTCGCGGCTCAACCACCCCAACTGCGTCTCGATCATCGACTACGGCCAGTCGCCCGACGGGCTGCTCTACCTCGCGATGGAGTACGTCAAGGGCCCGACCTTGACCCAGCTGCTGGTCACCCAGAACCCGCTGCCGATCGACCGGGTGATCGACATCGTGATGCAGTCGCTCGCCGGGATCGAGGAAGCCCACCTCGCCGGGGTGATCCATGCCGACCTCAAGGCCGACAACATCATCCTCGATCAGCGGCGCGCCGGGATCGACGTGGTCAAGATCGTCGACTTCGGGATCGCGCGGCTGATCACGACCGCGCGCGACGAGGATCGCTCGATCAGCGGCACCCCGGAGTACATGGCGCCCGAGGTGATCAGCGGCGCCCCGCCGAGCTTCGCCTCGGACATCTACGCCGTCGGGATCATCCTGTACGAGCTGCTGGCCTACAAGACGCCGTTCTTCGCCGGCTCGACCACCGAGATCCTCGCCAACCACCTGAAGGCGATGGTCCCGTCGCTCGCCGCGCGGCGCGAGCAGGTCCCCAAGGAGCTCGAGGGCATCGTCGCCCGGGCGCTCGCCAAGCACCCGAACGACCGGTTCGCGTCGGCCGCCGACATGCGGGCCGCGCTCGCGGGGCTGGCGACCCGCACCCGCAAGGTCACGACCCGCGACATCTGCATCGAGTGCGGCACGACGTGTGCGCCGAGCTTCAAGTTCTGCCCCGAGTGCGGCACGCCGCGGCAGCAGCGCGTGGCCCGGGCGTTCGAGGCCACCGAGCCTGCCCCGGCGCCCGCCCCGGTCGGCCGGGTCCTGCCGCTGCCGTTCACCGGCCGCGACGACGAGCTCACCCAGCTCCTGGCTCACATGCGGCGCGCGCCGGGCAAGGACGTCGGCATCCTGGTCATGGGCAACGAGGGCTCCGGCCGCAGCTCGCTGCTCCGGCACGCCTACCAGAGCCTGGCCAGCGACACGCGGACGATCTACCAGATCGGCCCCGACCCGACCGGGCTCGCCGCGCCGTTCTACCCGATCCGCTCGCTGCTCGCGGCCGTGCTCCAGCTCGCCCCGGTGTCGAGCGAGCCCGAGTTGCGCGACGCGGTGCTGGCGTGCGGCCTCAACGAGCGCGACGTCCCCGGGCTGTCGCAGCTGTTCGGCCACTCGACGAGCCTGCTCGAGCTCGAGCCGCCGGTGCGCCGCCGCGAGATCGTGTGGTCCGCCCTGCGCGCGCTCGAGCGCGCCGCCGCCGCCGGCCCGGTGACGATCGTGTGCGAGGACATCGATCGGTTCGATCACCCGAGCCTCGAGATCCTGCGCCGCGCGACCGAGGTCATCGACCTGCTGCTGCCGCCGATCATCATGACCGCGCACACCTCGTTCGGATCGCAATGGCCGGCGTCGGTGCCGCGGCTCGAGGTCGCCGCGCTCGACGCCCGCGACCTCACCGCCATGGTCGTGCAGCTCGAGAAGGCCGGGCTCAGGGGCCTGCCGCCGGTGCAGTCGCTGTTCGAGACCACGCGCGCCTACCCCGGACACGTCGAGCACGTCGTGCGCTACCTGCTCGAGGGCGGCAAGCCCGAGGACACCAACATCTCGCTGCCCGACCTGATCGCCGCGCGGCTGTCGATGCTCAAGCAGTCGACCCGCGACGTGCTGCAGGCCGCCGCGGTGCTCGGCCTCGAGCCGCCGGTCGACCTGTTGCGCTCGATGCTGCCGAGCGACACGCTCGAGGCGGCGATGACCGACGCCGAGCGCGCCGGGCTGTTCAGCCACGACCCGTCCGGCGAGCTGACGTTCACCAGCCGGCTGGTCCGCGACATCGTCTACGACGCCACGCCGGCCGACGTCCGCCGGTCGCTCCACGCGGCGGCCGCCGCCGCGGTCGAGGCGCTGTCGCCCGACATCGCCCTGCTCGGGCACCACCACGACCTCGCCGGCCACGCCAAGGACGCGATCATGATGCTGCGCCGCGCCGGCGACCACGCCGCGGAGCAGCTCGACGACATCGGCGCCGGCCAGTTCTACCACCGCGCGCTGGTCGCGGTCCGCCAGGCGGTGCTGTCCGGCGACGACGACGGCAGCGCCGAGGGCCAGTTCGTCATGCTGTCGGTCAAGCTCGCCGACGTGCTGCGCGCCCGCGGCGAGACCGCGCTCGCCCGCGGCGTCCTGGCCGAGGCCCGCGGCTGGTCGGGCGCCCCGATCCTCGTGGCGCTGATCGATCGCTCGGGCGCCGCGATCGCGCTCAGCGAGGGCGACGTCGACGGCGCGATCACGGCGCTGCGCCGCGGGGTCGGACGGGCGATCTCCACGGGCGACATGAACCTGGTCTGCGAGCTCTACCTCGACCTCTCGACGGCGCTGCTCCGCGCCGGCGATCCGGCGGGCGCGCTGCGCGAGCTGGTCGAGTGCATCGACCTCGCGACCCTGGGCGAGGGCTTCACTGCGATCGACGGGCCCGAGCCGTTCTGGCGGATCCTGCGCGCCCAGGCCCAGATGCTCGACGCCGCGGGCGATTCGTACCGTGCGCTGCGGCTCGCCGAGGCCGCCTTGTTCCATGCCCAGCGCGTGCGATCGCGCCTCGGCGCCGCGCGGGTCCAGCACCTCCTGGCCCAGCTCTGCGACAAGGCCGGGCTGGGCGGCAAGGCCGATCGCTATCGCCAGGCGGCGATCCAGGAGATGCGTAGCCTCGGGGACCGCCGAGCCACCGCCGAGATGTTGCTCAACGACACGCCCGCCAGGTCCGCGGTCGTGGTCCCGGGCCGGCTCGATGACGCGATCCAGCTGACCAAGGAGATCGGCTGGACCGAGGGCCACGAGAGCGCCAAGCGCAAGTCGGGCAGCTCTCCCATCAAGTGACCGGAATCGCCTTGGGCGCGGCGGCATGCGGCTTGCGATACGTACAACGGCACCCCGTGAGCGCTGATGACCGAGAGCCCCCCGTCCCGCCGGCGCACGCCGGGCCTGGGTCGTCTCGGGACCTTCCGCCCTCGCGGCTCCGGATCGAGCTGGCGCCGCGCACGATCGTATACTTGATGATCGCGATCGCGGCCGTGTGGCTCGCGTTCCAGCTCGAGACCGTGCTGATCGTCGTGACGGTCGCCCTGGTCGTGGTCGGCACGCTCGATCCCACGGTCGCGTGGTTCGAGCGCCACGGGCTCCGCCGCGGCCGTGCGCTCGTGCTGATCTTCCTCGCGATCGCGGTGTTGATCGCGGCCGTGCTGCTGCTGACCGTGCCGCCGCTCGTCGCCCAGCTGCTCCACCTGATCGAGGACGCGCCGCGCGGCCGCGACAAGCTGGTCGAGTCGCTGCGCCAGTACAAGGTCGCGCGGCCGCTGATCCAGACCATCCACGCCGTCCCGCTCAACGACCTCGTGCTCCGCGCCGGCAACACGATGGTCGGCTACTCGTCGCAGATCCTGACGCTGGTGGGGTTCGCGATCTCGACCACGTTCCTGGCGATCTACCTGCTGGCCGATCCGGTGCGCGCCCGCGGCCTGGTGTTCGCCGTGATCCCGCGCCACCACCACATCAAGCTCGCGCGGATCCTGATCGAGCTCAAGGTCATCGTCGGTGGCTACATGCGCGGCCAGCTGATCACGTCGGTCGCGATGGCGGTGTTCACGTTCGCCGTGCTCACCGCGTTCCGCGCCGACGACGCGCTCGCGCTCGCGCTGTTCGCCGGGATGACCGACGTGATCCCGTTCATCGGCGGCTACGTCGCGAGCCTGCCGGCGATCGTCGCGGTCACCGGCTCGGGGACCGGCGCGGTCATCATCGTGTTCCTGCTGATGTTCGCGTACCAGGAGTTCGAGAGCCGGATCCTCGTGCCGCGGGTCTACGGCAAGGTGCTGCGCCTGCCGCCCGCGATCGTCGTGGTGTCGCTGCTGGTCGGCGGCACGCTGATGGGGATCATCGGCGCGCTGCTTGCCTTGCCGATCGCCGCCGGGCTGCAGATGGTGGTGCGCGAGCTCCGCGTCGAGCTCCCCGGCGAGACCCCGCCCGACGCCACGACCCGCGCCCGCGACCAGCGCGCCGAGGACATCTACGAGCAGCTCACCGAGGGCGCGACCGCCGCCGACGCCGGCGTGATCGCCGCCGAGCTGGCCCACAAGCTGCGGCAGAACGAGCGGACCGGCGCGGCCTTGAGCGCCGAGATGCCGGCGATCGCCTCCGATCTGGTCGACGTCGCCGAGGCCGCGGCCACTGCCGAGGCCGCCGCCGAAGCCGCCGCCGCGACCCCGGTGGTCCCACCCGCCGTGGCGGTCGCGGCCCGGCCGGCGAAGCCGCCCGACGACGGCTCGCGATGACGACCGGCTAACGCTCGACGATCAGCATCCGGACCCCGCGCGCCGGCAGCGCGATCGTCGCCTTGCCGGTGGTGGCCGGGATCCGCTCGTGACTCAGCGGATCGCGCAGTACCCGGGTCGTGTCGTCGACCACGAGCACCGCCGCGGTCGGCTTGCCCGCGTCGCTCGCGACGAACACGACGCGGACCTCGCCGGCTGGATCGGCGTGCGCGTAGGCATGGACCTCGTCGGGCCGCTCGATCTGCCAGGCGTCGCTCGGCTCGGCGGCGAGCGCGGCGAGGTCGGCGGCGAGGCCGGGCAGATCGTCGAGCGAGCCGGCCTTGAGCCGGCCGACCCGGCGCGGCAGCGCGTCGGCGAGCGGCTGGCCGAGCTCGTCCTGGCTCGGCCAGCCGGGCCCGACCACCACGACCACGCGCCTCCGGCCCGCGGGATGCGCTGCCGCCGGGCGATCGACCAGCGCGCGCAGCGTGTGGGCCAGGCCGCGGTCGATCCGATCCTGGGTCGGCGCGATCACCACGAGGTACTCGGCGAGCTCGGCCTCGGTCGCGGACTCGTCGACGATCGCGTACGGCACCCGCGCGAGATCGAGCGCGCGGCCGAGCGCCTCGAGCCAGCGGCGCTGGATCACCGCCGCCGGATCGCCGCCGAGCTCCGCCGCGCCCCCCGGGCCCAGGCCGAGCGCCTCGGCGACGATCGGCGTCACCGGATCGAGCACGCAGGTCGCCTGGCCGAACCGGGCGTCGACCCGGGGCTCGACGACGCCGACCGCCGCGCGGCGGCGCAGCGACGGCCAGTCGACCTCGGCGAGCGCCGCGGTCAACCCGCGGATCCACGCCGCGTGGGGCTCGAGCTTGCCGGTCCGATCGATCGCGGCGCCGTAGTAGCGGTCGCGCTCGACTGCCATGAACAGGTTGAAGCCGCGGATCCCGACCGCGAGCAAGCTCAGCAGCTGATCGCGCTCGCGCTGCGGATCGTCGCCGGCGTCGCGCGGCGTCAGAAACGCCGAGAACCCGACGCCGACCTCGAACGCGATCGGCACCGGCGCGGCGCTGCCGACCGCGGCGAGCGCGCGGCCGCGCAGCGCGCGGAACCCGGCCCGGGGCGTGTACGCGTCGATCCCGACCGGACCGGCGATCGCGTGCTGGATGCCGCGCGGGTCCGACACGCCGGGGTGGCCTGCCGGCAGGTTGTGAAACCGCGCGACCCGGCCGAGCCCGACCTCGTCGAGCGAGCGCGCGAACGCACCGAGCGCGTGCGCGACGTACTGGTCCTTGTACCGGACCCACGACAGGCAGCGGGCCGCGGCGTCGGGCAGCCAGCCGCGCGGCGGCTCGCCGTCGAGCCCGCTCGCGTCGTGCCAGTCCGCGACCGCGTCGGGGTGGTAGTCGTGGTCGTAGGCGCCGAGCCGGAAGAACATCTGCGCCTCGTTGTCGACGCCGATCGCCACCACCGGCCCGTCCGGCGCGAGCCGGGGCACGACGACCTCGGCGACCGCCGCGTACCACGCGTGGACCCGCGCGCGGAACGCGCGGCTCGCGTACGACGGCACCGGCCACGCGCGCGGCGGCGACGGCAGCCACACCGGCGTGCCCCGCGCGGTGCGCGCCTGGCAGGCCGGATCGCCGAGCACGTGATCGGGCATGCCGAAGCTGGTCAGCTCGGCGTTGATGTGCGGACCGGGCCGGAGCACGACGCCGAGCCCGGCGGCGTGGGCGGCGTCGAGGAACCGCGCGAGGTCGCGCTCGCGATCCCAGGCGCTCCGCCCGGCGGCCGGCTCGTGGACCCGCCACGGCACGTAGCTCTCGACCAGCGTGAGGCCGAGGTCGTGGATCTGGCGCAGGCAGCGCGCCCACCGCGCCGGATCGACCCGCCAGTAGTGCATCGCGCCGGCGTAGAACGCGAGCCGCCGATCGGCCTCGCCGCCGGCGCCCGCCGCCGCGACCGGGCCGGCGACGACTAGCCCGCGGTCGTCGAACCAGGTGCGGCGACGTGCTTCCACGTCTGGTCCTCCAGGACGAAGCGGCTCGGCCCGACCGCCCAGCGCGGCAGGTAGGTCAGCGGCGTCGCGTCGCCGGTGCCGGCGTCGGTGTACTCGGGGTCCCACGGCAAGAGCAGGCACAGCGGGTCGCCGGACGCCGCTGCGCGCAGCCGCGGCATGATCGGGTGCGGCTCCTCGCTGCGCGCCCGGCCCGCGGCGAGCACCTGCTCGACGGTATCGAGCTGCGACAGCTCCCAGAACGTGCGGACCTGCGGCGGCGGCAGCCGGAGCTCGCCGGCGCGCGCGAGCGCCTCGCTCGGCCGCACCCAGACCTGATCGACGGTCTCGATGTCGTCGAAGCTCGGGATCTGCGCGCCCGGCAGCTCGCAGACGAAGAACCGCGCCGAGAACCGCCGCGGCTCGATCGACGGCGTGATCCAGTGCGACCACGGCACCAGCACCTCGGTCGACCACGCCAGCCCGGCGGCGACCATCGAGGTTGCGGCGTCGGCGCCGTCGAGGATCCGCCGGCGCAGCATCGCCTGGATCGGGACCTCGAGGGTCTGGGCCTCGAGCTTGGCGTCGGCGCGGGCGAGCAGCACCCCGGCCTCCTCGAACAGCTCGCGGGCCGCCGCGGTGCGCGCGTCCTCGCCGATCTCGGACGCGCCGCCCGGAAACACGAACGCCGAGGCCATGAACGACGCCTTGCGGTGGCGGCGGAGCAGGAACACCTCGAAGCCCGGCTCGGCCCGCCGGAGCAGGATCACCGAGGCGGCCTCGCGCAGCTGCGCGGCCATCTAGCAGCCCTCCGCGGCAGCCACTCCGGGCGCTCCGTGCGCTGGTCCCGGGCGGCGCCGGGCGCACGGCCGATCGCATGACACAGCCATGCGCCGTTGGTACCACGCCGGTGCGTCACAGCGCGAGGCGGAGCTCGCCGCGCACCGGCTCGTCACCCAGCCCGAGCCGGTCCTCGATCGCGCGCTCCACGAACCGCGCGACCGGGCCGTCCGGCGTCTCGATCAGCAGCCGATCGACCAGGCCCCGGCAGCGCGCGAACACGCCGAACCAGGTCAGAAAGCCGTGGCGCGGCTGGCGCTCGACCACGAACAGCGCCTCGATCGCGCCGGCGCCGACCACGAACCCCGCGTCGTCCTCTCGCACCTCGATCGCGAGGTCGTCGACCTCGACGATCACCTCGTGGGGCGCGACGCCGCGCGGCGCGATCATCACGCGCAGCCGCAGGATCGCGCGCCCGGTCTCGATCCCGCGGTACGGGCTGCGCAGCCGGCGGTCGCAGCTCACCAGCTCCGACGACACGTGCGTCGGAGGCCAGCAGGACAGGCGCGAGCGGGCGGCCCGCATGCCTTATTGTACCGCGTACCGCCGCGGCGCTACGGTACGACGACGAACTCGCGCTTCATGAGGCTGATCAGATTCTGCGCTGCGTCGAGGTCGGTCCCGGGGAAGTTGTCGAGCACTTTCTGGAGCTGGCCGTGGTCGAGCACGAGCTGGAAGGTATCGAGCTCCGAGGGCGTGAGCTCGCGCAGCTTGCCGGCGAGCGGGGTCGGCACCGCCAGCGGCGACCCCAGCGGCGGCAGCTGCTTCTGGAGGTTTCTGAACTCGTCCAGCTGGCGCACACCCTCCATCAGCAGCGCCTCGGTGGATTCCTGGACCTCCTCCATCACCTGAAGCTCGACGCTGGGCTCGAGCTCGAACGTGCCGGTCAGCCACGTCAGCATGCGGTAGATCGACTTCTGCGGGCTGACCGCGAAGTCGTCGTTGATCGTCGCGAAGTACAGCGCACCCTTGCGCAGGTAGATCTTGCCCATGCTCACGCCGTTGTTGACGGTGAGCACGCCGCTCTTGCGGCTGGTCGACAGCAGCTGCAGCAGGTCGGGCAGCGGGATCTCCTCGATCACGCCCGACATCGGCCGGCCCTGCGTCGCCTGGCGCTGCTGCGCGCCGGCCTCGAGCCGCCTCCGCGCCTCCGCCTCGCTCTGGTTGGCGAGCTGGCCTTCGACCGCGACGACCTTGATGATCGACGTCCCGACCAGGATGCGATCGCCCTCGTGCAGCAGCGCACGGCCCTGGATCTTCTCGCCGTTGACGAACGTGCCGTTGGTCGACCCCATGTCCTGGATGTAGACCTCGGCCTCGGTCGAGCTGATCTTGGCGTGGCGGCGCGACACCATATCCTCGACCAGCACCATGTCGAGATCGCTCGAACGACCGATGATGATCTCCCGGTTCATGCGAAGCGGGAACTCGCCTCCCTGGTACTTGCCCGAGATGAAGCGAAGCGCGAAGCGGGGACGATCGTTCATGGAGTGAGCGCTGGTGACCATGACGCTAAGACCAGCTGCAAGGACTCGAAAATTCTAGTTCTCAAGATGCCACAGGCGCAAGCAAACGGGGGTCAATCGGTGGCGGGCGTTTCGTCGTTGGCGGGATCGTGCGCCGGCCGCAGCGTGCTCACGACACGGCGGTAGACTTCTTCCGACACCACCAAGCTCGAGTGGCCGAGCGGGACCGTGGTCGCGGTCGCCCCCGAGAGCCGTGTGGTCGGCAGCGGCACCACCCAGTCGCGGACGGCCGCGATCGTGTGGACCTCGACTCCCGGAGGCATCGGCCCCTGGGCGAGCTCGTCCAGGAACCGGCTCCGGGGCAAGAGTTGCCACGACGAGGTCGACCACAGCCCCAGCGTCATCACCCCCATGAGCGCGGCCCACGTCCCCCGGATCGGGGTCCCCATCATGATCAGCTTCCGCACCCGGCTGTGACCCCCGAGCTTCTTGACATAGTACAGGCCGATCAGCCCGCCCATCGAGTGGCCGATGATGTCGATCCGCTGGGACGGCGTCTGCGCCAGGATCCGCTCGATCTTGCGGTGGATCAGGAACGCCGATCGGCGGATATCTCGCAGGTTGAGCGTGCCGAGGTTGAACGACACGACGACGAAGCCGTCCTCGACGAGCCGGCGCTCGAGCATGTACATCGACCCGCGCGTCCCCAGGAAGCCGTGGATGATCAGGACCGGCGGTGCCTCGGGGGTGAGGTCGTCGAACGCCGCGCCCCGCCGGATCCGGTTGCCGCGCACCAGGTGGCGGAGATACGACAGCCCGTCGGCCCCGCCGGCGACGTCCTGGCCGAACGTGCTGCGCTTGCCGAGCCAGCGACGCGGCGCCTCGAGCGCCCAGCGCTTGAGCCACGACGAACGGCGATCGCCAGCCACCTCATTCACGATAGTCCGAGAACCCCTCCGAGACGAAGCGGCTGCACTCCTTCGCGTACGCGTGGCCGGCCATGGCCGGGGTAGGGTACTCGACCACCCGCCACTGACCGCGCGTGCCGACCACGCCCACCCGGCTGATTACAAACGTTTGCACGCGGTAGATCAGGGCGAACTCGTAGCGGTCGTCGGTGCGCCGCCGCATCGACCGCGAGTCGCCTCGCGGCAC
>DASWRS010000272.1:0-15713 GCA_036403075.1 Kofleriaceae bacterium | reverse complement strand
CATTCGTCATTGGACTGCCGCGATCGGCGGCGGGCATAACGGTGATCGTGCTAGACCACTCGCGATGAAGAAGTCCATCACCGTACCAAGCTGGCATTGAAGCGCGAGATCCTGAAGGTGCTGAAGGCCGACCACCTGGAGCTGGTCATCGGCGGCGGCCCCGTCGTCACCCGCGACCTGCCGTGCATCGAGCTGACCGCGAGAGACTGCGATTAGGGCTGCGGCAGAAGCGCAAGCAGATGCGCCCGGCCAACCCGCGGCTCTGACCGGCCGCGAGCGACGGCCCGGCGGTCACCGCGACCGGCCGCGCGCGCTGACCGGCCAGATCGCCTCGAGCGTGTCGCCGGCGAACACATGGTAGCTGTCGTAGAGGTTCACCGTGGGATCGCAGTGCGGCACGGCGAGCCGCACCAGGTCGCCGAGGCGCCAGACGTGGCGCCCCGCCGGATCGACGATCGCGCCGTGCTCGTCGCCCATGAAGCGATAGCTCGCGCCCCCGGGCGCACCGGCGACCACGACCGGCGCACCGCCGTCGGTGGCGAGCGCCTTGAATCCCGCGTCGATCGTCGCCATGCCGGGCGTGTTGCAGCTCACGACCCGTGCCTCGACGAACAGCGCGTACTCGAATACCGCGGCGCCATCGCCCGACAGGTCGCACTCGGCGTACTGGCGATCCATGAACAGGTACGAGCCGACCTGCCACTCCGTGAGCAGCCCGATCGCGCCGTCGATGCGATGCGTGCCGGTGCCGGCGCCGGTCACGATCTCGGCCGGCATCTCGTGGTCCGCGAGCCGCGCGAGGATCGACGCCAGGTACTGCATGCGCTCGCGGATCGCCGCGTCGCGCGCCGCGAAGCTCGTGATGTGCTGCTGCACGCCGCAGTACATCTGGACCCCGCGATAGCGCAGCCGATCGAGGCCGCCGAGGCAGCTCGCCAGCGCCAGCGCGGCCTCCGCCGACGCCACCCCGGTGCGCCGGATCCCCGGATCGATGTCGACCAGCACGCCGAGCGGGCGATCGGCCGCCGCCGCCAGCGCGGCCGCGTTGTCGGGGTGATCGACCACGACGATCAGCTCGTCGAGCCGGCGGTCGAGCTCGACCAGGCGGCGGATCGCCGGCGCGGACACCACCGGCGACGTGATCAGGATCCGCGCGATGCCGCCGTCGGCCAGCGCCTCGGCCTCGCCGAGCTTGGCGCAGCACACGCCGATCGCGCCGGCGGCGATCTGGCGCCGCGCGAGGTCGACGCTCTTGTGGGTCTTGGCGTGCGGGCGGAGCGCGACCCCGCGGGCCCGGGCGTGGTCCGCCATGCGCGCGAGGTTGCGATCGAGCGCCTCGCGGTCGATCACCAGCACCGGCGTGTTGAGCTGGTCGCGCGCCCCGGCGCGGCCGATCAGCGGACCATGCAGCCTCAGATCGTCGGTCATGTGCGCTCCTGCAGCGCGAACAGCTGCGTCAGATAGTGATTGGCAAACTTGCCGTCGGGGTCGACCCGGCGGACCACGCCGCGGAACGCCTCGGCGCGGGGATACAGCGCGAACACGTCGCGCGGTCCGAGCGTGTGGCGCTTGCCCCAGTGCGGCCGGCCGCCGTGCGCACGCAAGATCGGCTCGATGCTGCCGAACAGCGCCTGCCAGCGCCGCCGCGCGTACTGGTGGACCGAGATCGACGCGCACGGGCCGGCGTGGAACGGGCTCAGCCAGATGTCGTCGGCCGCGGTCCAGCGGAACTCGAACGGGAAGATCACACAGCGCTTGCTCCGCCGGATCCAGCCGATCGCCTCGCGCAGCGCCGCGAACCCTGCGGGCCGCGGCACCTCGTACTCCATCTCCTCGAACCGGACGCGGCGCTCCGACGGGAAGATCTGGTGCGCCGGACCGACGCGCCGCGAGCCGCGGAGGCCGGCCATCAGCCGGCGCTGCAGCGCGCCGGTGACGAACGGCAGCGCGTGGCAGATGTCGCACAGCCGCTGGAACTCGCGCTCGCTGTCGCGCCGCGACGGCCGGAACGCGGTGTCGTCATCGGTCGGATGCAAGGTCTTCAGGATCACGTCATCGGCGTACGGGAACACGAAGAACTCGGCGTGGCGATGCTGCTGGGCGATCTCGGCGAACCGCTCGCTGACCTCGTCGAGCGAGACCCGCGCGATGCGCTGCTCGAGCCGGTACGCCGGCACGACGTCGATCCGGATCCGGGTCGCGATGCCGGCGAGGCCGAGCGACAGCCGCTGGGCCTCGAACAGTTCGGGCTCGGCCTCGCGGCTGCACTCGACGATCGAGCCGTCGGCGAGCACCAGCCGGAACGCGCGCGCGAAGCTCGACAGGCTGCCGAGCTCGGCGCCGGTGCCGTGGGTGCCGGTGGCGATCGCCCCGGCCAGCGACTGCGGATCGACGTCGCCCTGGTTGGGCAGCGAGCGGCCCAGCTCCCACAGCGCCGCCGCGACGCGCTGGAGGCTCCAGCCGCCCGGTGCCCACGCGCTCCGGCCGTCGGGCGCCAGCTCGATCGGCGAGTCGAGCTGGTCGAGCCGCACCAGCGTACCGTCGGTCGCGCACAGCGGCGTGAACGAGTGCCCGGCGCCGACCGCGCGCAGCGTGCGGGAATCGCGCACCAGCCGCGCGAGCTCGGCCTCGGTGCGCGGCGAGGCGATCTGCGCCGGCCGTGCGGCGACGCTGCCCGACCAGTTGTGCCACGGCTCGGTCATCGGTCAGCTCGCAGGCCCGGTCGCGGGCCGGGTCCCAGGCCGGGCCAGGCGATACAGCACCACCGCGGCGCGCTTGGTCAGCGGGCCCAGCATGCGGAGGTCCGCGGTCTCCTTGTCGGTGTGGTCGTCCGCGCCGGCGAGCCCGATGCCGTCGAGCGCCATCGGCACCCGCTCGGCGACGAACGACACGTCGGCCGCGCCCGCCTTCATCGGATCGACCGGCGTCACCGGCCCCAGCCCCAGGTCGCGGCTGGCCGCGTCGTACAGCGCGAGCAGCCGGCGGTTGCCGTCGGTCGGCGCCATCGGCCGGTAGCCGTCGCCGAACTCGATCACCGAACGGGTGTGCGGCAACGGCCGGCCGACGATCTCGCGCATCGCCTTCTGGGTCGCCTCGAGCTGCTCGGGCGTGAGCGTGCGCAGATCGCCCTGCACCACCACCTCCTTGGCGACCACGTTGGTCTTGCCCGACGCCGCGCCCTGGTTCTGCGGCGCATCGAGCGCCAGCGCGGTGCCGCCGAGGACGAGGCCGGGGTTGAACGTCAGGTACGGCTGGCCGGCGAGCCGCGTTCGAAAGCCGTCGAGCACGCGCGCGGTCTCGAAGATCGCGCCCGGCCCGACGTCGTCGCGGAAGATCTGCGACGAGTGCGCCGGCGTGCCCGTGGTGCGCAGGGTCCAGAACGTCGCCCCGCGGCGCGAGATGTTCGCCGTGCGCGGATCGCCGTCGCCGTCCTCGAACGCCAGCACCGCCACCGCGCCCGCCGACGCCTCGACCAGCGCCTGGCGCGCCATCGCCACCGGATCGCCCGGGTGCTCCTCGTCGCCGTTCATCACCACCGTGACGTGCAGCCGGTCGAGCACGCCCGCCGCCTTGAGCGCCCGGAGCGCCAGCACGATGATCACGTCGCCGCCCTTCATGTCGATGATGCCGGGGCCGCGCGCCGCGGTCTCGCTCAGCCGCTCGAAGCGCTGGAACGGGCTCGACGGCTCGAACACCGTGTCGAGGTGGCCGATCAGCAGCACGCGCGGCCCGCTCCCGCCGCTCTCGGCCACGAGGTGCCCGGCGCGTCCGAACGGCGCCCCGTCGACCCAGCGCGTGGTCAGGCCGAGCCCGTCGAGCTCGGCGCGCAGCACCGCGCCGACCTCGCGCACGCCGGCGAAGTTCATCGTGCCGCTGTTGATGTTGACAATCCGCTCGAGCAGCGCGAGCGCCTCGGGCGTCCCGGCGTCGACCGCGACCGCGAGCGCGCGCTCGGTGGCATCGAGCCCTGCGGCCGACGCGGTCCCGGCTGCGGCCGCCGCAGGGTCCGGGTGCTGCGCCGGCGCGCCGGAAGCCGCACACGCGATCACAGGCAGAGCGAGCGCGAGCCCGCGCAGGCAGAGGGACGGTGACATGCGGCGGAATGTATCGCCGCGGCCGCCGCGATGTGGACGCGGCGCCGCCGGATCGCGCCGGATCGCGCCGGATCGCCTCCCGGCCCGGCGATCACGGGCTGCCCGCGGAGCAAGCCCTCGCGCGCCACGGCTCGATGCGACGACACCGATGGCGTCGACGGCGCGAGCGGCACGACGCCGCTCCGCTGCCGGCAGGCGGCGTCCGCGGCCGGGCCTGGGAACAGCGCAGCACGGCCTACAGGATCGGCAGACGTGGCGAGCGCGTGGCGAGCGCGTGGCGAGCGCGCGGTCACCGCGATGCCATGAAATGCCTGCGCGCGTGTCCCGCGCCGCGTTCGATCCCCGCGTCACGCCGGGTCATCCGCGCATCCGACGAATACGCCGAGATCAAACACCTGATCATCCCGTGACTTAGGCGTCTCGCGGCAAGCGTTGCCGTCAGCCGATCTCGTCCGTGAGCACCGCGTCCGGTGCCTGCCCACGACTTGACGCGCGGGGTGCACAACGAGAACCTGACGTTCTCGCCATGCCGCCTACCGTCCATCCCCGACTCGCCGCGCTGTCCACGCTCCGTGCGACCTCGTGGTCGCGATTGCGGCTCCTGGCCCTCGTGCCCGCGGTGCTCGCGGCGGTGCTCGCGGCGTGCGGCGGCGGCGGGGGCGGCGACGACGACGTCTCGATCACGATCTCGCCGACCGTCGCCAGCGTCGCGGCCGGCCAGACCGTGCAGTTCACCGCCACCGTCGTCGGCAGCACCAACACCAAGATCAACTGGGGCGCGAGCGGCGGAAACATCTCCGGCGACGGGCTCTACACCGCGCCGGCGACCGGCGGCGGCTACGCGATCCGCGCGACCAGCGACGCCAACAAGAACTCCAGCGCGACCGCGATCGTCAACGTCACCGGCGAGGGCTCCGTGGTCGAGCCGTTCTACGACTCGCAGCACCCCTACGTCCAGCTGATGACGCCGATGCCGTTCGCGACCTACTTCGCGCCGGCGACGATCCGGATGTGGGCGCACGCGCCGGACAATGGCAATGACGGAGTCAACAACTACTCGCCGCACGTCGACTTCTATCTCGGGACGACGATGGTCGGCAGCGTGTCGCCCGGCGGCGGTGACCCGGTCGACTACTACCAGGTCGACGTCACCGGCGTCGCCGCCGGATCGTACGAGCTGTTCGTGCGCAGCCGCATGGCGTCGGGCACGGTCGAGAGCATCCACGTGCCGATCACGGTGGTCGACGTCCCGACCGGCGGGCCGACGATGAACCTGACCAGCGACCTGGTGCTGAGCGGCAACACCAGCTTCGAGCTGATCGGCACTCCGACGGCGCACGCCGTCCTGACCGGCAGCAACGGCGCGCGGATCCGCAGCGCGGCGGGCTGGAACGGCCACCTGACGATCCGCAACGCCGACGTCATCGGCCTGGGCGCGATGGACGTCCCCGGCGTCGAGGTCACGGTGCGCGGCACGAACGCGCTCGAGATCTCCGGCTCGGTGTTCGACCGCTGCGGCCCGCCGCACCTCACCGCCGACGACCAGGCCGCGGTCACGATCCGCGGCAACACGTTCCAGCCCAACACGCTGACCCCGGTCAACGACGAGGCGGACTACGCCGGCTCGCACCCGAGCCTGGTGTTGTCCGGCAGCTCGACCGCGCCCAAGCTGTTCCAGGCCAACAACGTCGGCGTGTCGTTCGTGCGCTTCGACCGCTCGAGCCACTGGACGATCGGCGGCGACCACGACGCCGACGGCAACATCTTCCTCGGCGTCCGCGCCGGCATCGAGATCGACGACGCGACCGACATGACGATCCGCGGCAACTTCTCCTACCACCGCTATCCGTTCGGCTGGTCGCAGGGCCACAACCTCGACTTCGAGGGCACGAACGGCAGCGCGATCGTCGAGCACAACGTGTTCCGCAGCAGCTCGTGGATGATCCAGAGTCTGCCGCCCGGCACGGAGTTCCGCTACAACCTCCTGGTCGACAACATCAACGAGGCGTTCTTCCGCGACTTCAGCGACACCGTCCGCGTCCACCACAACGTGCTGGCCAACACCGGGTTCCAGCGCGTGTTCCTGCCCAGCGGCGGCGTGCTCAGCGCCGACGGCGAGTTCTACAACAACACGGTCGATGTCGGCGGCGCGCGGCTCGGCTGGGTGTCCAACTCGTTCATCGCGGCCGACGGCCAGCGCCACCTGAAGAGCGTGCGCAACAACGTGTTCACCGGGTTCGCGTACCAGAGCGCGACCGACGTGATCGCGGCGGGCTCGGTCACGCTCGCCGACTACAACTGCTTCTACAACCCCGACACCACCAAGCTGACCCGCTACGGCGGCGGCGGCGGCCTCGGGTCCCACGACTGCGGCCTGGGCACGAGCACCGATCCGCGCTTCTCGCAGGCGCGCGTGATCCCGTTCCCGATCTCGGACGCGGACGTCTGGCGCCGCCGGATCACGGTGTCGCAGATCCTGGCGTTCTATCGCGGCATCTACACCCCCGCCGCGAACAGCCCGCTGATCGACAACGGCGATCCCAACGACGGCAGCCCCGGCGGCACGCGCAACGCCGACATCGGCGCGGTCGGCGCCGGCATGTCGCATCCCGAGGACCGCTTCGGCCGGTTCGGCCCGTAGCGCGGACCTCGCCGATCTGAGCGCGCGCCTGCTATCGTCGCCGGCGATGACGGTCACCTACCGCGTCCCCGGCGCGATCTTCACCGAGCGAGAGCACACCGTGCCGCTGGTCCACGGCGCGGCCGACGGCCGCACGCTCACCGTGTTCACGCGCGAGGTCGCCGCCCCCGACGGCGTGCACCGCCCGTACCTCGTGTTCCTGCAGGGCGGCCCCGGGTTCGAGGCGACGCGGCCGACCAGCCCGCCGAGTGGCTGGATCAAGCGCGCCCTGGCCGACTACCGCGTGCTGCTGCTCGATCAGCGCGGCACCGGCCGGTCGAGCCCGGTCGGCAGCCACCTGCCCGGCGACACGCCCGAGGCCCAGGCCGAGTACCTGACCCACTTCCGCGCCGACGCGATCGTGCGCGATGCCGAGCTGATCCGCCACGAGCTCGGCGTCGACCGCTGGAGCGTGCTGGGCCAGAGCTTCGGCGGCTTCGCCTCGATGACGTACCTGTCGATCGCGCCCGAGGGCCTGCGCGAGGCGTTCATCACCGGCGGGCTGTCGCCGATCGGCCGCCCGGTCGACGACATCTACCGCGCGACCTACGTCCGGCTCGCGGACAAGAACCGCGCCTACTTCGAGCGCTACCCCGGCGACCGCGCCCGGGCGCGCGACGTGCTGCGCCGGCTCGACGCCGACGACATCCGGCTGCCGTCGGGCGATCGCCTCACCGCCCGGCGGTTCCTCCAGCTCGGACTCTGGCTTGGCGACAGCGCCGGGTTCGAGCACCTGCACCACGTGCTCGAGCTGCCGTTCGGCTCGCTCGCGTTCCTCCACGACATCGAGGGCGCCGTCCGGTTCGCGCGCAACCCGATCTACGCCACGCTGCACGAGTCGTCGTACGCCGACGGCGCGCCGACCCGGTGGTCGGCCGCTCGCCTGCTCCCCGACGAGATCGTCGCCGAGGGCTACTTCACCGGCGAGCACGTGTTCCCGTGGATGTGGGACGACTACGCCGCGCTGCGGCCGCACCGCGCCGCCGCCGAGCTGCTCGCCGGCCACGCCTGGCCGCGGCTCTACGACGCCGACCGACTGCGCCACAACGACGTCCCGGTCGCCGCGACGATCTACGTCAACGACCTCTACGTCGAGCGCGCGTTCGCCGAGCAGACGGCGGCCCAGATCCGCGGCCTGCGCCCGTGGATCACCAACGAGCTCGAGCACAACGGCCTGCGCGCCGACGGCGAGCGCGTGCTCGGCCGGCTGATCGACCTGGTCCGCGGCCACGCGTGACCGCCCGCCCGGCGAGCTACAAGGGCGCCTGAGCCGACCAGCCGCGCGCCGACGAGTAACGCCGCAGCCGCTCGCCGAACGTCGGCCACTCGGTGTCGAGCATGCGGAACCAGGCGGTGTCGCGGTTCTTGCGCTTGACGATGTAGTGCGCGTCCTGCACGCCTTCGAACGCGAAGCCGTAGGCGAGCGCGGCGCGGCGCGAGCGCTGGTTCTGGGCATCGCACTTCCACTCGACGCGGCGATAGCCGAGCGCGAAGGCGTGCCGGAGCAGCAGGTACGTCACCTCGGCGGACACGCCGGAGCCCTGGGCGATCGGCCCGTACCAGATGCTGCCGAGCTCGATCTTGAGGTGCGCCGGCTGGTTCGCCAGGTAGCACGCGACGCCGACCGGCGCGCCGGCGACCGAGACGGTGAACGGCAGCGTGTCGGGCGCGGCGATCGGGTCCGCGAGCCAGCGGCGAAGCCCGGCCGCATCGGCGAACGGCCCGCCCGACATCCAGCGCCAGATCCGGTCGTCGGGGTCGTAGGCATCGGCCGAGCGCGTGCCGAGCCGGAACGGCGCGCCCGACGACACGGCGTGCAGCGCATCGCCATCGCGATCGAGATCGAGCGGGCGCAGCTCGACCAGCTCGCCGGTCAGCGTGACCGGCGCCGGCTTGACCGGCAGCTGGCTGCGACGCGCGAGGACCTCGGCGGAGAGCTCGGACATGGCGCGCATGATGGCACGCCGCAGGCCCGGCTGGCTCAGCGGGCGAGCGTGGCGCGCGTGGTGATCCGCCGCGGGTCGGTCTGGAGCTCGATCAGCGCGGCGGTGCCCGAGGCCACGGCGCGGTCGAACGCCGGCAGGAACTCGTCGGTCCGGGTGACCCGCTCGCCGTGGGCGCCGTAGGCGCGCGCCAGCGCCACGAAGTCGGGGTTGACCAGCTCGGTCGCGATGACGCGGCCGGGATACTCGCGCTCCTGGTGCATGCGGATCGTGCCGTAGCTCGCGTTGTTGAACACGACGATGATCGGCTTGCCGCCGTGCTGGACCGCGGTGACCAGCTCCTGGCCGCTCATCATGAAGCCGCCATCGCCGACGAAGCCGACGACGAGCCGGCCCCGGTGGATCAGCGACGCCGCGACCGCGGCCGGCGTGCCGTAGCCCATCGCGCCGCTGGTCGGCCCGAGCAGCCGCCCCGGCCGGCCGAACGACAGGTAGCGCATCGGCCAGCCGGTGTGGTTGCCGGCGTCGAGCGTGATGATCGCGTCGCGCGGCAGGCGGTCGCGCAGGTCGGCCAGCGCGCGGCCCATGTCGAGCGCGCCGTCGTACGGGCTGGGCGCGAGGTTGGCGACGAACTCGGCGCGGGCGGCACGGGTCCACGCGGCCCAGCGCGGCGCCGCGCCCGGTGACGGCGGCGCGAGCCCGGCCAGCGCGGCGGCGAACGCCGTCGGGCCGGCGGCGATGCCGAGCGCGGGGCGGAACACGCGGCCGATCTCGTCGGGCTCGGGATAGACGTGCACGAGCGTCTGCCGCGGGTCAGGCACCGCGAACGCCGTGTAGTCGGCGGTCGTGATGTCACCGAGCCGCGCGCCGACGGCGATCACCAGGTCGGCCTCGGCGAGCCGCTTGCGCAGCGTCGGCACCGGGGCCAGCGTCAGGTCGCCGGCGTAGACCGGGCTCCTGTTGTCGACGAGGTCCATGCGCCGGAACGACGCCATCACCGGCAGGCTCCAGGCCTCGGCGAACGCCTGGATCTGCGCGCACGCCGCGTCGGTCCAGCGCGAGCCGCCGACGATCAGGACCGGCCGCTCGGCGGCCTCGAGCAGCCGGCCCAGCCGCGCGACGTCGGCCGGATCGGTCGCCGGCTGGATCGCCTGGTACGGCGCGGCGTCCGGCACCGCCACGGCATCGGTCAGCATGTCCTCGGGGAGCGCCAGCACGACCGGCCCCGGGCGCCCCGAGGTCGCGACGTGGAACGCGCGCGCCAGGTACTCCGGCAGGCGCTCGGCGTGCTCGACCTGCGCCGCCCACTTGGCGAGCCCGCCGAACATCCGCCGGTAGTCGACCTCCTGGAACGCCTCGCGATCGGTGCTTCGCCGGGTGATCTGGCCGACGAGGAGCACCATCGGCGTGGAGTCCTGGGCGGCGGTGTGCACGCCGATCGCGGCGTGGCAGGCGCCCGGGCCGCGCGTGACCATCACGACCCCCGGCCGGCCGGTCAGCTTGCCGTAGGCCTCGGCCATGTTGGCCGCGCCCGCCTCGTGCCGGGCGTTGACGAGGCCGATCCGTTCCCGGGCGTCGTACAGCGCGTCGAGCACGGCGAGGTAGCTCTCGCCGGGGACACAGAACACCTGCTCGACGCCGTGGATCGCGAGCTGATCGACGAGGACCTGGCCGCCGGTGCGGGTCTTGGCTGTTGCAGCGCTCATGGTCGAGCCGAGGCGCGTCGGGCGCGCGATCGGCGGCGCCATCTTACGCAAGTCGCCGAGATCCGGAACCGCTGCGCACGTGGATCGCCGGTCGCGATGTGGGCACCGCGCCTACGCATCGCGTCACCCAACCTCCGCGCGATCGAGCCGGCGACGGTGCGACGCTCGGAGTGTCGCAAGGCCGACGCGTGCTGCATCGCCGCGGGAATTGCTTCTCGGCGCGGTGCCCGCGGGCCGCGCGGATACACTGCGCGCCTCATGCGAACTTCCTTATCGGCAGTCCTCGTCTTCGCGCTCGCTTGCTCGCATCCGCCATCGCCACCGGCGCCGGCCTCGCCCCCGGGCCCAGCGCCCGCGGCCCGATCGGCGGACGACCGGAGCTGGATCGAGCGCAGCAACCAGAACGCGCAGCTCCTCCTCCAGATCCAGGCCGAGTTCCAGCCCGAGGCCGCGGCGCGGCAGGGCATCCCCGGCCTCGACGATCGGATCGCGGACTTCACGCCCGGGCACCTGCAGCGCCAGCGCGAGGCGGTGCGCAAGGCGCAGACCGAGCTCGAGCACCGGCTCGCCGGCGAGAAGGATCCGCTGGTCGCGCAGGACCTGCAGATCATCCTCGACGCGGCGAAGCGCCAGATCAAGGGCAGCGAGCTGCGCGAGCGGCTCCAGGTCCGCTACTACAACCTGCCGCAGCTGATGTTCGGCAGCATGCGCTCGCTGCTCGATCCGCAGGTCGCGGCGGAGCGGCGGCCGGCGGCGCTGGTCCGGCTGCGCAAGTACCTCGGCCTCGACGGCGGTCAGGCGTCGCTGGTCCAGCTCGCCGAGGCCGAGACCCGCGACGGCCTGCAGAAGGGCCTGCTCGCGCCCGCGCGGCTCGAGGTCGAGAACGATCTCAGCACCGCCGAGCCGCTGCTCGCCGGCGTCGACAAGCTGTTCAAGGAGTTCAACATCGCGGACGCCGATGCCGCGCTCGCCGAGATGCACAAGCAGCTCGGCGAGTACCTCCACTTCGTGCGCAGCGAGGTCCTGCCCAAGGCGCGCGACGACTTCCGGCTGCCGCCCGAGCTCTACGCGTTCAGCCTGGTACAGGTCGGCGTCGACATCGCGCCCGACGAGCTGGCGCGGCGCGCCCACAAGGCGTTCACCGAGATCCAGGCCGAGATGCAGACCACGGCGAAGAAGCTCGCCCAGGAGCGCGGCTGGGCCCAGACCGACTACCGCGACGTGATCAAGGAGCTGAAGAAGAAGCAGATCCCCGATGATCAGGTGCTCGACTTCTACCTCCACCGGCTCGGCCAGATCGAGAACATCATCCGCACCCAGCGGCTCGTGACCCTGCCCGGGCGGCCGGCGCGGATCCGGCTCGGCACGCCGGCGGAGAACGCCCAGCAGCCCGCGCCGCACATGACGCCGCCGCGGCTGATCGGCAACACCGGCGAGCAGGGCGAGTTCGTGCTGCCGCTCTCGGTCCCCGGCAAGACCACGCAGAAGTACGACGACTTCAACTACGACGCCGCGGCGTGGACCCTGACCGCGCACGAGGCGCGCCCGGGCCACGAGCTGCAGTTCTCGCGCGTGGTCGAGACCGGCGTGTCGCTCGCGCGCGCGCTGTTCGCGTTCAACAGCGTCAACGTCGAGGGCTGGGGCCTGTACTCCGAGGCGATCACGCTGCCGTACATGCCGCTCGACGGCCAGCTGATCAGCCTGCAGCTGCGCCTCCAGCGCGCCGCGCGCGCGTTCCTCGATCCGGAGCTCCAGATCCCGGGCAAGTGGACGCCCGAGGCCGCGCGCGCATTTCTACAGAAGGAGGTCGGCCTGTCGCCCGCGTTCGCGACCGAGGAGGTCGACCGCTTCACGTTCCGCTCGCCCGCCCAGGCCACCGCCTACTTCTACGGCTACACCAAGCTGCTCGAGCTACGCGAGGCGGCGCAGAAGCAGCTCGGCGACAAGTTCGACGCGCTCAAGTTCCACGATCTGATCCTGGCGCAGGGCATGCTGCCGCCCGACCTGATGCGCAAGGCGATCCTCGCCGAGCTGCACTAGTATCTAGCGCATCCGACGAGGCACCTCCTGGCCGTCAAGGGTGCCCCAGGGCGAGAACCGTTCCCGGGCCGAGCTGATCATGCCGGCACGCGCCACCGTGCGTCTGAGGCGACGAGCAGCTCGTGTAGGTAAACACCGAACTGATCTGCTTCTTGTCGAGTCAGCAGCCTCTCCGGAATGCCACCGAGACTCTGGCGGCCGTCCACCTCGCTCAGCGCGGTCGCTTTTCGCGGGGTGGACGTAGTCGACGCGCGTATTCGTCGACGGTCGTCGGCACGTACACGCTGATGTACGCGACCGCCTGGTTCTCCGGGTTCAGGAAGATCGTCAGGCCGCGGTTCGTGTACACCAGCTCCCCGGCGGGCATCGCGACGGTGCCGAAGATCCAGTCGAAGGTCGCCTCGGGGGCACCGAGATCGGTCGACAGCGCAGGCCAGCCGCCGTCGAGCTGGGGGGCCATCGCATCGAACATCGCGACCGCGCCGTCGCGCGCGTAGGCGAGCGCGCGGCCGTAGCCAGGCAGCTCGATCAGGTGGGAACGCACCTTCTCGAATGACGACCCGAGCGGCATCGCTCCCCAGGTGTCGTCGAGCTTGATACCGAACAACGCGTCGGGTGCGCAGCCCGCCGGCAGGCCATGCCAGCCAACAAACCGGCGTGCCTCGATCGCGTGCTTCACTGCCTCGCAGGTCATCGGGATCGGGGGCTCGCTCATAGCATCACTTCCTGCAGTCGCAGCCTGGGTGGGCGGCTCGGCCTTGGTTCGAATCGGATCTGGATGATCGGCGCGCGCGCACGCCACGATCGACGCGACGAGGGCGAACCGGAGCGCCGTCATGCCGCGCCCATGAGCTTGGTCTGGCCTCCGAAGTACCCGGCTTGCGCGTTCTTGATGCCGACGATCGACACGACCTGCTCGGCCTGAGCGTGCGATGGATACACGCCGGAATTGTCGGGCGGCGGCGGGTTGCCATTGGCGTACGGGCCCTCGACCTGCGCCGCGACCGGCGCATCGATCGTCATCGCCTTGCGTACGTTCAGGGTGAAGAAGTCGCAGAAGCCCTCGATCAGCGTGTTGTAGCGGGTGGCGTCACCGGCCGTGGCGAAGCTCTGCGCCCATGCCTGATAGGTCGGATGTGCGAGCGTATGGATGTACTCGTGGATGCAGGTCTGGAACAGATCCCACATCTGCACGCGGTTCTCTTCCTTCGCCTTGTCCTTGTCCGCGTTCTGGCTCTTGTAGCGCTGCAGGTACACGACACCCCCGAGCTGCGCGCCCTCCCAGCCGATGTCGAGATCGAGCATCGTCTGCACCTTGGTCTTGTCGGATACGAAGCTGTCGACAATCGGATCGAGGATCGCCTTCTCCGTGGGGTTCGACGCCACCGCACCGTGCTTGGCATTGACCGCGTCACAGTTCGAATTGATGAGGTATACGACCTTGTCGCGCGCCTTGGCCTTCTTTTGCGGATCAGCAAGCAGCGAATTGCGACTCTCCTCGTCGGTCCACTGGTCGATGAGATTGCCGCCAGCGTGAGTCATCGCCGGAAACGCCGCGGAACCACCATAGTTGGAGGCGTAGAGCGTATCGGTGACCTGCTTTGACGCCTTCGGCGGACCCTCCATCACGCTCCAGTCGTGGAGGTTCTTCGCCGGATCGGCACGCAGTCCCACCTTGTCGTCGTACAGATCCTTGTGGAACGTCTTGACGAGATGAGTGAGTGCGTCGCGGATCTCATCCCCGTAGTCCTTGCCGTCGGGCGTGACACGCGTGAACACCGCGGGCACCCCGCCGGCACCTGGCTTGGGCACCATGGCGTCGACCGCAGCGGTCTTGTCGGCGGCGGACAGCGCACGCGTGCCCGGTTTGGCTGGATCATGCTTGGCCGCATCGATGTACGGCTTGCGAGTGTCGTAGACCGTGTTGAGGCGATCGAGCGTGCCCTTGTCGAGCTTGCCAGTCGGCGGGAGAGCCTGATCTTGCTGAAACTTGAGCACCGCCGCCTTGGTCTCACCCTCGAACTTGCCATCGACGCCGAAGCTCGGAAGCAGGTACCCGAGATCGATGAGCGCTTGCTGGACCTTGGTGACCTCGACACCCCGATCGCCTTGTTTGACCTCGGGGCCGCCCTTGCTCACGTTATCGAGCGTGACGTCGTTGCCGAATCGCGCGGAGTCGTCCTTGGTCGCCGGAGCCGCGCCCTCGGGGCGTGGATCGACGTGCTTGCTGTCCTCGAAGCGCCGCACTCCGCTTGCGCCGCCGCCAGCGCCGATCAGATCGGCCGCGGATTCACCGTTCACGACGCGGGTGGCGACGGCATCCGCATGCGCCTCGTACGCATCGCCGCCAGCGCCGCCAGCGTGGCGCTGAACCGTGTCAGCGTCCTGCATGGTATGCGCGGCCTCGTGAGCTGCGACAAACAGGCTCGGGCTCTCGCTCGCGAACCCGACCTGGCCGCGAAACGCGAAGCCCTCGGCACCGAGCTGCGCCGAGGCGTGGCGAGCGGAGTCATCGGTATGGGCCGATGCAGCGAGCGGCCGACCGAACAAAGCCTCGATCTGGCTGCCATGTGGGAACGGTGCAGCGGGTCCGCCTACGCCCTGCGAGGCGACCGCTTCCTCGGTGGTGCCGGGCGTCGTAGCTTGTGGAGCCTTGAACCTGAGCTGCTCGGTCAAGGTGATCTTGCCAGGGACCGAAGTCGCGGTTCGTTCGCTGCCCCGATCCGCACCTACCCCGCCGCCGTCACGCCGCTTGGTCTCCCAAGTCATCTGACCTCCGAGGGCTATCATACACCAGCAGTTGGCCCTTGCGAGCACATCGCATGCTGCTGAGGGACCCGCGTCTCGCTGTACATGCACCGCAGGCTTGTTCTTCAGCAGTCCTTGGCCAGCCGGTGCCGGTCTGCATCGCCTGGCGTGATCGGAGGTGCGACGCGACTCGCCAGACGCGTCTCATGAAGAGCGCGTGCCAACACGACGTCCAGCGCTCCCCGAGCGCGAGGGATGGACGCACGTGCTCTTGATAGCTGTACACGAGAGTCCCGGCCTGGGCCGTCATTCGCTTCTCCGCTGTTCGGACCTACGGGCTCACGTCGAAACGCGCGAGTTCCTGACCGCCTCCCTGAATTGGCCGGTTAAGCCCTCTCGAATTTCGGAGGTCGCCGAGCGGGCGAGACGGCGCCGCCCGGCCGCGCCGGGTCGTAGCCTCGCTTTATTCCGGCGAGATCGCCGTGTCCGGCCGTCGACGAAC